>NZ_JBEXNT010000015.1:25409-103498 GCF_040611255.1 Kitasatospora sp. NPDC002965
ATCGCCCTCCGAGTTCGGGGGGGGCCCCGCCTCAGCTCCCCTGCCGGCCGTGTGGGATTTTGGGGCCCCCCGGTTGCGTGTGGTGGGGGGGGCGCCCCCGTCTTCTCCCGCTGCGCGGCCGGCCTGCCGTCCTACTGCCCTGCCGACCCGCTGCCCTGTTGCCCTGCCGACCTGTCGTCAGCCGGTCAGCGCGGCCTTCACCGCGGCGGCGACCCGGCCGCCCTCGGCCAGACCGTCGACCTTCGGCTTCACCAGCTTCATCACGGCGCCCATGCCCTGCGGCCCGGTCGCACCGCTCTCGGCGACGGCGGCGGTCACGATCGCCGCCAGCTCGTCGTCGGAGAGCTGCTTGGGCAGGTAGTCGGCCAGCACCTCGCCCTCGGCCCGCTCCCGGGTGGCCTGCTCGGTCCGGCCCGCGGTGTCGAACGCCTCGGCGGCCTCCCGGCGCTTCTTCGCCTCCCGGCCGATCACCTTCAGCACCTCGGCGTCCGAGAGCTCCCGCTTCGTCTTACCCGCCACCTCCTCGCTGGTGACCGCGGAAAGCGTGAGCCGGATGGTGGACGAGCGGAGCTCGTCCCGGACCCTGATGGCAGCCGTGAGGTCCTCCTGCAGCTGCGCCTTGAGCGTCGTCATGGCCCGAGTCTTTCACCTGCGGCGTTCAGCTGCCCGGCATTAAGCCGTGGGCCTCCGAACGAGGCCGGCCCCGTCGGCCCGCCCTCCCGCCGTCCTTCCTGTCCTCTTCTCCTCGGCCCCCATCCGCTCCCTTCCCCTCCCCTCCGTTCCCTTCCCATCGCGCAGAGTAACCCTTTAAGGTGGTTACATGACCGATGAGCGAGCCCCGGGGCTGGTCCTGCACCCCCCCGGCGGAGGAACCGCCTTCCACTTCGACCCCGGCGCGCTCTGCCTGGAACTGCTCGCCACCGGCGCGCCGGCGCCGTACACGCGCTACGAGACGCTGCACCGCCCGGCGGACCTCGCCGGGTGGCTCCCGCAGTCCCGGCTGGGCCTGCCGTACGAGGCCGTCCGGATCAGCGACGAGCAGCTCGCGGGCATCCGCACCCTGCGGGACGCCCTCTGGAGGCTCGCCGCGACCCGCGCGGGCGGCGGCGCACCCGGGCTGCTCGACAGCGGCAGGAGCGCCGGGGCCGGCGGGACGGCCGACGACTACGCCGTGCTCAACCGGGCCGCCGCGCTGCCGCCGCTCGCCCCCCAGATCGCCCCGGACGGCACGCCCGCCCCGCCGCTGCCCGGCGACGGCGCCCAACTCGCCTCGACCGTCGCCCGCGACGCGATCGCACTGTTCACCGGCCCGTACGCGGAACGGGTCCGCGAGTGCGGCGCCCACAACTGCCACCTGCTCTTCGTCGACACCTCGCGGCCCGGGCGGCGGCGCTGGTGCTCGATGGAACGGTGCGGCAACCGGCACAAGGTCCGGGCACTGCGGGCCCGGCGCGAACAGGCCGAGTAGCCCCAGGAACGCCGGCCACCCGCGAACCCCGTCGACGCACCCGGCACGTCCGGCACCTCCGGCGCATCCGGCATGCCCGAGTCCACCGGTGACGCACCCGGTCGGCCCAGCCGTCGCACCGGCCGACGACTGAACCGACCGGACGCACCACCGGTCGGCCCCCGCACGCCCACCGGCAGTTCACCCGCTGATCCGCCGTCTGAGACCATGGACCGATGCGACCGCTGTACTCCGTCCCCCTCGGAATCGCCGCCACCGGCGCCGCCTGCCTCGCCTACTCCGTTGGGTACGAGGTCCGTTCCTTCCGCCTCCGCCGGGTCGAGATTCCGGTCCTCCCCCGAGGCGCCCGCCCCATCCGGGTACTGCAGGTCTCCGACATCCACATGGTGAGCGGGCAGGGCAGGAAGCAGCGCTGGCTGCAGAGCCTCGCCGGACTCCGGCCCGACCTGGTGGTGAACACCGGCGACAACCTCTCCGACCCGCTCGGCGTCCCCGCCACCCTGGACGCGCTCGGGCCGCTGATGGAGTTCCCGGGCGTCTACGTCTTCGGGTCCAACGACTACTACGGCCCGGCCCGCAAGAACCCGGCCCGCTACCTCCAGGCCCTGCGCAGCGGCGTCCACGGCATGAACAACCCCGACGGCACCGCCGGGCGCGGCGTCAACGGCGCCGTCCACAACCCCTGGGAGAAGCTGCGCGACGGCTTCGACGCCGCCGGCTGGCTCGACCTCACCAACGCCCGGGGCCGGCTCACCGTCGGCGGACTCGACCTGGAGTTCACCGGCCTCGACGACCCGCACATCCGGCGCGACCGCTACAGCGCGGTCACCGGCGGCCCGTCGCCCGACGCCGACCTCTCGCTCGCCGTCGTCCACGCCCCCTACCTGCGTGTCCTCGACGCCTTCACCGCCGACCGATACCCGCTGATCCTGGCCGGCCACACCCACGGCGGCCAGCTCTGCATCCCCTTCTACGGCGCCCTGGTCACCAACTGCGACCTCGACGCCAAGCGGGTCAAGGGCCTCTCCACCCACCAGGCCGGCGGCCGCCGCTCCTATCTGCACGTCTCGGCCGGCTGCGGCACCAACCGCTACACCCCCGTCCGCTTCGCCTGCCCCCCCGAAGCCACCCTCCTCACCCTCACCCCGGCCGCCCGCTGACCCGCCCGGACGCTCGCCGAGAATCGGATTTCGTCTCTCGGCAAGCGTCCGGTAGAGTTCTACTCGTCGCGAAGGAGACGGAGCGACAAACAGCAGGACCGGGGTGTGGCGCAGCTTGGTAGCGCGCTTCGTTCGGGACGAAGAGGCCGTGGGTTCAAATCCCGCCACCCCGACCCAGTAAGACCAGCTCAGGGCCGGTCTCCCGCAAGGGAGACCGGCCCTGACTGGCTTTCCGGAGCCCCTCGGGAGAATCCTGGGAGAAAACCGCTCCGGACGATCTCCCGGCGGCCCTCCTACTGACCGACCCTCAGCAAGGTGTCGAGCACCCCCACGGGCGACCCCGGCGACATTCGTCGGCGGGCTTCGAGTGACGCGCCCCATACGGCCGTGAGGTCATCCATGAGCCGGCTCCGCATCTCGGGCGTGATGTGCGAGTAACGGGCCTGGACCGATCCGTCCTCGTGCCCCATCCGCTCATCCTTGAGCTTCGGCGGCGTGCCGAACCCGTCCATCATCGTCTTGTGCGTGTGCCGCAGACCGTGCGGCGTGAGACCGCGCTGAATCGGCATCCAGCACGCCTCCGCCCGGCCGGAGGCTCCCCGGCCGCGCGCCGGAATGCCTGGCCACGGCTCGGCGAGCAGCGGCACCGGGCGGGCATCCTCCGGTGCCTTCTTCGGGTACCAGCCGGTGACCGCAGGATGGAACAGCCACGTGGCGAAACCGTTCCTGCGCCAGTGCGCGGCGTTCTCCCCGGACGCCCACGCCCGGATGTAGCCGAGCTCGGCGATCGCCTTCTCCACCCGGGACCGGGTGTCGGGGGCGACCGCGTGGGGGCGGTTGAGGACGTTGGAGACCGTGCCGGTAGAGACGCCGACGGCGCGGGCCACGTCCACCAGCTTCGCGCCGGGCCGGCGGGCGGCTCCATTGGCGGCGCCGTGCCCGCTGAAGAGGTACCGCCGACCGTGGCACTCACACGGCTTCGCGCCAGCACGGACCACCTGCCCGGCGAGCAAACCGGCGAGGAACGGCGGGGTATCGATCGTCCGGTAGGAGTCGTCCTTGGGCGGGCAGCGGTGCATCTCTCCCGAGTCCAGCTCGTACAGCTGCCATTCGACGCGCACGGCCGCCGGGCGGATGAACTCAGCTTCGAGCCCGACGATCTCGCCCCAGCGCATACCCGTGTAGCCCTTGAGCACAACACCGACGAACTCGTCGTCCCGGCCCGACAACAGCGCGGTTCGCTCGGCAATCAGCAGAATGCCGAGCCCGGTAGTGATCACCTTCTCGCGGCTGCGGTTGCGCGAACGCCCGGCCCGCTTGCCCCGACCGCGCCGCCTACTCGCCGGGTTGGAGTCACGCAGTCCAGCGTCCACGGCATCGGCGAGGATCAGGTGAAGCGTGCCGCGCCACGTCTTGATACTGCTCGGCGCGTATTCGCGTTCACGCTCACGCCGCTCCCATGCGTCGACCGCACCCTTGGCGATCTCGTCTAGATAGACGTCTTCGAACTCCGGGAGCAGGTGTTCTTCGATGTGACGGCGGTAGTTCTGCATCGTCGACGCAGCAAGGTCTTGATCCTCGTACCAGACACTGGCGTACTCGCCGAACGTCATCCGCTCAGGGCCTGAAACGGCGGGCGGTTGAGCAGCCTCCTTGGCGGCCTCCTCCTCGGCAATCGAAGCGGCCTTCTCCGCCGCGCGCTTGGTCTTGTAGCGGACCGCCTTCCCGTTGGTGTCGAGGACGGTCCCGTACTTGCCGGGTGCGATCTTGTAGCGGGCGCGCCAGTAGTCGCCCCGGTTCTCGCCGTATCCCAATGTGAGCTCTCTATGTCAGGGGCCCGCCCGGTGGAGCCACCGGGCGGGCATTTGGGTGTGATCAGGCAGCGTCCGGCTGGTGGAGCGATGCCCTGCGCGGCGGCCTCGCGCGAAGGCGGACAGCGGGCCGGACCTGCTGCGGATTACGGTCCGGCGTCTTCAAGACGGCGACGGCGGTGACCTTGATCTGTGGCGCGACTCCCAGTGCCGGCCGCACCTCGTACATGCGGACGATCTCGGCGAACTGGTCAGCCGTGAAGCGGTAGGCGCGTCCGGGCTTGGTGAAGGGGATACGGCCACGACGGGCCTGCTCCTTCACCCACCACTCAGACATGCCAATGGCCGCAGCGATGTCGGCCGGGTAGTACAGCGACGGCAGTTGACCCCTGCCCTTGGGCATAGAGACCCTCCAGATCATCGGTTCCGGGGCTTTGCCCCTTCCTTCTCTGGGATCCGCTACTGCCGCTACTGCCGCTACCTCCCTGGTCAGAGGCATGTTTTTGGTAGCGGATTGGGTAGCGGTAGCGGATTGGTGCCGCTCCCGGCAGTGGTCGGGAGCGGCATGGCGACTACGGCAGCGCGCCGACCGCAGTGGCGTGTTCCGGGGTGGGTAGCGGATCGGTATCCGCTACCGCGTCCATATCCGCTACCGGAAACAGGGCCCTGACCTGCGCGGTAGCGGCAGTAGCGGCAGTAGCGGATTCCTCGGAAGAGGGGGGAGAGCAGTACCGCAGCCACGCGTCCGCAAGGTCGGCAGCGTAGTAGCCCTTCGCCGAACTCTTGGGACCCGTCTTGATGTTGCGGGGCTTGATCGGGTCGTTGTCAGCGGTGACGTAGTCGCCGAGCATGCGGGCGAGGGCGCGGGCGGTGATCGGCTTGCCGTCGAGATCGGCCCACGGCGCGTCGTCCACCTCGGCGAGCTTGCTGAGCAGATCGGCGCTGAGCAACCGCTCGGCGCCGCCGAAGATGTCCCGCAGGTCCGACAGGAGCCGGATACCGATGCTGCCCTTGTCGTTGGCCTTGGCTGCGGTCACGAGCTGGACGCACGCGGCGCGGGCGCGCTCCGGCCAGTGCCCGCCTGCGGCGTCGGCGATAGCGAGCAGTGGCTCCCACACGTCGGCGGGACGGTCGGTGACGCCCTCGGGCATCTCGGGCACGGCGTCCTGGAAGGTGGCTCGGGTGGCCTCGGCCCAGGCCGCGAGTCGCTTGCGCAGGGCGTGCCCCTCGGGCGCGGTGGTCCGCTCGCGGAAGGGCTCGACCTTCTCGTTGGGCGCGCGGCGGCGCATCCGGATGATGATCGAGCGGCTCATGATGGTGTCCGGAAGGTCACCGAGTCCGCCCATGGCGAGGGCGGCGTAGACCGGGAACGCCTGGACGGTCTGAGTGCTGCCGTCGCCGACACAGCGGTGCACGACCCCGGAGCGACGGTGGCCCGAGTTGATGAGTCCGCGCAGATCCTCGTTACCACCGGCCTTCGGCCCGAAGGTGGCATCCACCTCGTCGAACAGCACGGTCGGCCGGGCCTCGGGGTCCGAGACGGACCGAAACAGTGCGGCCGGCGACACGTCGGTGGTGAACATCGACCGGGGGGTGAGCGTGTCGATGATCTCCAGCGCACGGGTCTTCCCGGACCCGGGCTCCGGGGAGAGGAACGCAATGCGCGGGGTGGACTCGAAGGCGTCGAGCAGGTGAGTGTGGGCGTCCCACAGAACAACGGCTGTGTAGGCGGCCTCGCTGGGGAAGACGTTGAAGCGGCGGTGGAACGCTTCCACGGCGTCGAGCACAGCGGCGCCGTCCTCGGTGGTGACGGTCGGGGTGGGATCGGTCATGCTGGTCTCCGGTTCCGTAGGGACTGGATGGGAGCGGGCCGCCGGTCTTTGCCGAGAGGGCGGCCCGCTTCGAGCAGGTCAGGCAACGTGCGCGCCTGCGGCGGCGAAGCCCCGGTCGACGGCACGGGTGGCGTACTCGTGCGGGACGCCCACCGAGACGGCGGCGGCGATGACGTGCTGGGCGAGGGTGTCGAGACCGCAGGGGCCGGGGCACTGGGAGTGTTGGGCGGCCAGGAATCGGGCGACGCCGAAGGCTTGCGATCCGGCGCCGCTCTCTCGGTGGTCCGCGATTTTGGCGAGGCCACGTTGCAGGCCGGTGTGGATGTAGCGCTCGGTGTGGCGGCACCCGGCGGCCACGGTGCGGGTCCAGGGCGGCGGGGGTGAAGAGGCCACCCGCGCCCCGTTCGCCGGCCGGGTGGCCTCTTCCCTGACCATCAGCGCGCGGACGGCATCAGGCAGCGAGACCATGGAGCCGGTGCCGTAGCCGAGCCAACGGGCGTACTGCATTAGCGACTTGACGTCGACGCTGGGCCGGACGGCGTTCGCGGAGGCCACGGTGCCCCGGTAGACCCAGTGCTCGCCCCGGGTGGTGGTCACGGTGAGCGTGGCGGGCAGGGTCGCGCGGGCCCAGGCGAGGGCGTCGGCGCTGTCGAGGTCGACCACGGTGAGACCGGCGCCGCCCGGGTGGTAGGCCACGGTCTCGGCCTCCCTCCACGCGCGGGCCCATGCCCGGCTGGTCAGGACGGAGGGGTCGGTGGTGGCGGCGGCCCACGCGTGGCACGGCGCCGGGCAGGCGCACGGGCCGGGGTCCTTCATGTTCGACCGGCCGCCACAGGCCATGTTCGTGCAGGCCGGGCAGTTGTGGAGCGGGCCTTTCCCGGCCCGCAGTGGCAGCGCCGGAAGGCCGAGCCGGGCCAGTTCGAGGGCGAGTTGGAGGAGAGGGTTCACGCCGATCTCCAGACGTCGACGGAGGACTGTTCGGTGACGTGCTGTTCGGCACAGACCTTGTGCGCGGGTCTGCGCTGCTCGTCCCGCAGCGGGGTGGGGCGACCGCACCACCGGCACGGCAGGGTACGGGTGCGGTCGTAGTGGGATGCGTCGCGCCATTGGAGGGGAGAGGGCATGCTGATCCCTGTCTGTTAGGGACGCACGGCCCCGCAGCAACCGGTGTCACCAGCCAAGGTCTTCCGGTCGGTGCGGGGCCTCGTGCTGTCTGGCGGGAGCGGGTCTGTCCGGTCCCCCGCACCACCCGCGCCCCGGCCGCCGGCTGCGGCAGGGTTCGGGCGGCACGGCCGGTCGGGCAGACCGGGCTAGAAAGGCGGCTCGTCGCTGTAGACGGCGATGGACCAGCCGATCCAGCGGCGGGCGATCCAGCGCGGAACGGGCATCAGGCGGCGGACGTGGTCCGGGTCCCAGCAGTCGCAGTACTCAGTCCTGGTGCCGTCGTACTCGCCCGTCTCGGGGTGGCCGTAGTCGTAGTCCCACCCGCCTTCGCCCTTGCAGCCGGGGCACTTCGGGTTGGGGGTGTCGGTCAGCTCGATCACGGGGTCGGGCCAGATGTTGAAGCGCAGACGCATGCGGGCCATGGCGTTTCTCCTGGTCAGCGGTTGCGGTTGGAGACGGTCACGTTGACGTTCACGGCACCCTGGCCGCCCCGGCCGCCCCCGCTGCCGGTGGTTTTGGCGAGGGCGTAGGCGCCGACGCCGAGTGCGGCGAGGCCGCCGATGCTTCCGGCGGCGGCGGCAACGGCCTGGACCGCGTAGCCGACGCCGAGACCACCCGCGCCGAGCGCGACTCCTCCGGCGAGCAGACGGGCGGGCCACGGGTCCCGCTGCGAGGTGGGTGCGGTGGCCGGGGGCGGGGCGGGCAGGTAGACGGCGGTCGGGGCGAGCGCCGGGCCGTAGGTCGCCGGGGCGGGGGCGGTGGGGTGGTAGATGGCGGGCGGGGCGGTGAGAGTGGGGGCGGGGGTGAGGTAGTAGGGGGTGCCGTCCGGGCCGTGGTGCACCGGGGCGGCGAACGGCTGCTGCGGGGTGGTGCGGTCCATGGGGGGTCTCCCGTCGGCGGGGTGGTGCGCGGGTGGGGTCAGTGGCCGGAGATGAGCCGGACGAGGGAGGTGAGGAAGTCGTTCACGGGTCCGGCGACGCCCGTGGTGGCGGCGGTGAAGCCGGACAGCCAGAGCACGAGGGCGGTGGGCAGGGAGGCGCGTCGGCCCCGGATCAGGAGGGCGGAGATGACGGCGAGCACGGTGGCGGCGGTGGCGGTGACGATCACGGTGGGGACCTCTTGTCGGTCGGCGGGACGGGAGCAAACGGCCCGTCCGGGGCGGTGGTCCGGGCGGGGGTGTACCTGTCGTGCGGCCTGTCGCCTGTCCTGTCGCGTGCCTGTCCTGTCGCCTGTCCTGTCGCCTGTCGTCCGCAGGTCACAGGGGGGATACAGGGCGCGCGACAGGTGACCCGCCCCCTTTTCGGGGCCGGGCGACAGGCGACAAGACAGGGGCGGTCTCAGTCCTCGGCCGGGGGCCGGGGGATGTGCTGGCTGTGGACGTAGCGGGCCTTGCTGCCCTCGCCGACACGGACCGCCTCACCGCTCTCAGCCCAGGTCTTGAGCCATCCGGCGATGGCCTGACGACGGGTCCCGAATTCAGGGTGCAGGATCTTCTCCAGGGCGGACGCTCCGGTGCCTTCGGGTCCGGCGTCGCGCAGAAGCCGAAGCGCGGCGTCCTTCGCGTCGGGCGTCTCGGGCGCGGCGCTCTCGCGGCCGGTGGCCCAGGTGGACGGGTCGGACCAGTCGACGCCCGGCGGGGCGGCCTCGGGCTCGGCGGCGGGCAGGAGCCAGATGGATTCGAGGTCGTCCGGGTCGACGGCCGGGGTGGGGGCGGGCTGGTCCCAATGCGCGGTGGCCTTCCAGCCCCCGGCCGGAGCCGCACCCCGGCCCGGCCCTCCCGACGGCCCCGGGCCGGTGGCGGTCGAGGGGGAAGCCGCGGCTGCGAGGGGCGCGGTGTCGGAGTCGGCCCAGAGGTGGCCGCAGCGCTCGATCAGCCACCGGTCGGTGTAGTCGGTGCCGGCCGCTTCCAGCGACGGGGCGTCCAGGCCGGGGCGGCGGTGGGAGGTGAGCGCGCTGATGTCCTCGATCATGTCGGGGGTGATGCGCCACTGCCGGCCCTTGGCGGGTTGCTTGCCCTCGGTGCCGGCCAGCACCGACCCCGGCCCGGAGAAGCTGTCTTCCGCGCGCAGGGCCCGCCACCCGAAGAGGTGCCCGAGCTCGGAGTCTTCGAGGGCGCCGGTCGCGAGCCTGTTGGACGCCATCTTGCGCACGAGCGGGTCGGGCATGACGTCCTGGGTGACGCGCAGGACGGAGATGACCGCACGGATCGCCATGGCGCGGGCGATGCGCACGACTTCGGAGACACCGGAGAGCACGGCGCGGGCCTCGCGGGTGGCGGCGGCCTCCGCGCCCTCGTCCATGACGATGACGATCTCCGGTGTGTCCGGCCCGACCGGGAGTTTGTCGTCGTTGGCGTCGCGCATGGCGTCCTGGTAGGCGACCTTGCGACGCTTAGCGATCCGCACCGCCGCCGCCAGCATGCGCTTGGCCTCCTCCGGGGTGGAGGCGACCCAGTCCACGCCGGGCACGGGGATGTGGGCGTCGGCCCACCGGGAGCCGGGCCGCTTCAGTTGGGCGTCGCGCCATGCGTTCAGCCACGGCAGACCGATGCTCCCGCCGTTCAGGTCGATCACCCACACCAGTACGTCGTTCGTCTGGTTCAGACGGCCGATCAGGGTGTGGAGCCAGTTGGTCTTCCCGGTCCCGGTGGGGCCGGTCACGATGGTGGACGCCTGCCGAAGGTCCATCTCCGCGCGCGCCCCGGTCGACAGCAGCGCCACCGGCAGCGGGTTGTTGACGGTCGTGGTCTGCGCCATCTCGTCCATCGGGAAGGGAAGTTCCTCGCCAGTGAGGTTCTTCGTGGTGACGTGGATCAGCACGCGGCGCCGGGAGATGCCGGGCATCGTCTGAAGTCCGCAGCCGTCGGGAAGGTCCAGATCGGAGCCGAGTGCCTCGGTGCGATCGGTGATCGCCCGTCGGGTGGTGCCGCCCTCGGGAAGCTCGATCTCCACCGTGTATCCGGCGCCGGAGGGCCAGTGCTCGATCCCCAGCACGGTGACGTCCACCGAGCAGACCCGCTTGATCCGGTCGGTCCACTCGGCGGCGATCTGCCGGCGGGCCCCGATCAGCAGCAGGTGCGCGCGCTTGGACTGCTCGACCTCCTCGTGCGCGGCGAACCCGACCGCGAGGGTGCCGGCGGCGATTCCGGCGACGGCGAGGGACCCGATCTCGGGCCACTGCCAGGGCCCGCCGTGGGCGAGGGCCCAGGACGACCAGCCGCCGGCCGTCATCCAGCACGCGCCCCGGAAACTCAGGGTCGCGGCGGTCACCTTGCGGCGCAGTCCCGCCCCGAGGGCTCCGAGCGCACCGGCCGCTCCGGCGGCCAGGGCCCATCCGGCGGGCATGCCGGTCGCGTGTCCGAGGGCGGTGGTGGTCAGCGCTCCGGCGACGCCGTTGAGGGTGCCGGTCAAGGGGCCGTGTCCGGCCTTCCAGTCCACCCGCGACCGGGGCGCGGGGGTCTTCGTCTTCGGGGTCTTCGGAGTGTTGGTCATGTCGGCTCCAGCCGGATGCGGGCCGGGCCGCCCACGTCGTGTGGGCGGCCCGGTCGGGGTGCGGATTCAGATGGCGCGGGACGGGTGGAGGGACAGGGTCAGACGTTCCACTTCCGCTCGGCCTCCAGGCCGTTGCGCGGGTTCTCGTGGCGCTCCAGGTCTTCCGCGTGGGCCTTGCGGAAGGTCGCCCCGACCTCTTCCAGGGACTGGACGACCTTGCCCATGGCGCGGTAGCCCTCGGCGATCTCCTCCGCCACCACCGGGTCCAGCGGCAGCTGCTGGGCTCCCTTCTCGGCGAGGACGCGCAGCACGTCCTGGATCGTGGTGAACGCGACGGGCAGGTCGTCCGCGAGGGCCTGGAACTCGATCATGGTCTCGGGGTCGAAGGTGGTGGCGGCCTGCAACAGGACGTCGGCGGCGGAGGAGAGGCTGAAGGTGGCGGCGGTGCCGCCGAGCTGGTCGGACACGGTGGTGGGCTCCTTCACGGTGGGCTTTCCGAGGGCGATCGGGTCGGCGGTGCGGGTGTGGCCCGGGACCTTCAGGTCCGGCCGGGCGAACAGGCCGACCACGCCCGCCACCCGCGCGGCGGCGCTGGCCGGGGTGGGGCGACCGGGGATGTTGACGCTCTGAGCGGGGACCGGCACCACGGGCAGCTGCCCGCCAGCGGGGCCATTCGTGGCGGGGTTGGCGATGCCGTGGATGGCGGCGTCCCGCGCGGCCCGCACGGCGCGGGCACGGGCGGCCATCCGGGTCCAGACGCGGCGCATGTGGCCCGCGACCTTGCCCTTGTGGCGCCAGTTAAAGGCCGCCGCCGATGCGAGGCCGACCAGCCCGGTCGCGGCGGCGACACCGGCCATCCGCGTCCGGTGGCGCATCGCGGAGCGGCGCAGGGCCTTCGCCTGTACCGGCGACACACCCCCGCCGGCAAGCGGCGCCGTACCTCCCCGGGCGACGGCCGTCCCCGCTCCGGTGGCCGGGTCAATCCCGGCCGCCCGTTCCGCCTTCGCCTGGCCCTTCGCGACCCGCCGTGCCGTACGCTCGGCGACCTTCGCCAACCGGTCGTCCCTGCGCGCGGCCCGCACGGTGCCCGCCGGATCGGCGGAGCGTCCGGCCGTACCGGCCCGCACGGCGGCGGCCTTGGCCAGGGTGTGGGCGGCGCCGGACGCCACCCGGTGTCGCATCCCGCCCGCCCTCGGGCCGGTACGGCCGTTCGTGGCGCCCTGCGCGCTGCGAGCAGGACCACCGCCACCGGCCGTACCGGCGGCGGTGCGGCGGGCGGTCGGGGACGGGGTTCCGGCCGTTCGACCCATGGCGGAGGATCCTTTCCGAGACGCGGCGGAGGAGGTGAGACCGGCGGACGGGTGCCCGGCGGCGGTCGACGGACCGGCGGCACGGCCGGGCGAGCGAACACCGGGCGGGGAGTAACGGCTCGCCGTGGGAGCGGAGTTGGAGTTGCTGCCCGCCGTCGCCTGGCGGGCAGCGGAGGGGGCGGGGGTGAAGAGGCCACCCGGGCCGCCGGAGTGCCGGTCGGCGGTCCGGCGGAGCGCGGTGTTCGGGGTGTGGTGGCGGGCGGTGCGGGCCCGGCGGGCGAGGCCGCCGAGCGCGGCGGCACCGGCTGCGGTGCCGGCCACGGCGAGGGTGACCGGGCCACCGAGGGCCAGCGCCCCGGCGACGGTGCCGCCGAGCGCGTTCGCCACGGCCACGGCGAGCGGCACACCCGGCACCGCCCCCGACGGCGCGCCGGGTGGTGTCTTCACCCCGGGATCGGCGGCGGGCGGCTGGACCGGCGGAGCGGAAACGACCTCGACCAGCGTCGGGGTCTGTGGTTCGGACATGACTGCCTCCCTGGTCAGCGGTCGACGACGGGCTTGTCGAGGTCGCGGTGGGTGAGGCGGACGGTCGTGCCGGTCTTGCCGAGCCGTCGGGCCAGCGCCATGGCGACGGTGGCGGCGCGGTGCCGGCCGCCCGCGCAGCCGACCGCGACGGTCAGCGGCGCGTCGGCCGGTCCGGCGTCGAACGCGTCGACCACCAGCGCGGCAGCCACGATCGCCTCCCGGATGCCGGGCGTGCCGAGCACGGCCTGACGCACGGGCAGGTCGTTCGCGGTCTGGTGGCGAAGGGCCGGGTCGACGTGCGGGTCCCGGAAGTGTCGGCGCAGGTCGAGGGTGAGGTGGGCCTCGGGCGGGGCGCCGTGGAGGTAGCCGAAGCTGACCACCCGAATATCGGTCACGGACATGACAGGGGCCTCCTGTCGCTGGGGCAGCGGAGAAGATCAGGGAGGGTGGTTCAGGCCGCGCGCGGGATGCCGTCGGCGCACGGAAGGCAGGTGCCCAGGTGCGCGGGCAGGATGTATCCGGCATCCGCAGCGCAGGTCGGGCAGGTGCGGCGCGCCTTGTTGGCGGCGGCCAGCGCGCGCCACCGGCCCGGCGTCATCGGCCGCACGGGCTTCGCCCGGTCGAGCCGGTACAGGAAGGCGGCCCGGTCGCCGTCGCTCCGGCGGGAGCGCCAGAGGATCTGTGCGGCGACGTCCTGGCCGCCCGGCCGCAGCCCCCGGGCGCGGAGCTGGCGGCGGGTGAGGAGGTGGTCGGGGGCCATGCGCCACGGGTAGGTGGGCATCCCGCCGTGGCGCTCGCCGGTCGGGTCCCAGTGCCGGGGGCGGCTCATGGCTAGGACCAGGTGGTGGCGGGTTCGGGCAGGTAGTAGTAGCCGACCAGCTCCACGGGGACGCCGTAGGCGGTACCGGTGACGATGAGCCAGGCCAGGTTTCCGCCGTAGCTGTGCTTGCGGTTGACGTCGGCCGGGTCGAGGGCGAGCGCGTCGCGCCACTGCTCGAACTGGTCGAGGCCGTCGTGCAGGGACAGGCGCACGCCCCACGACCAGGTGCCGGCCGCGCTGATCTCCCGCAGCTCCGGGGACGGCGTGGGCAGAGCGCGGTGTGCGTGGACGATGGCCAGCAGGGCCCCGGCGGCGGCGATCTGGCCGGCGGCTGTGGCGGTCTCGGTGGTGTCGGTGGTCATGATGCGTACTCCCTCACGGCGGTGTCGTCGGTGGCGGGAACAGCGGAAAGGGCGGGGAGGGCCGGGCGTTCGGCCGTTGCGGCGCGGTGTTCCTGGTAGCGGGCGGCGACCCATCCGGTGGACCAGCCGGTCAGGTCGACCGCCCGGCGCTGCGGTAGGTCAAGTTTTGCGGCGGTCTGGACGGTCATCCGGGCCTGGTCTTCGGGCAGGCGCTCGGTCACGGCGGGCGCGGAGAGGAGCTCCTTTCGCAGTGTCTCGGCGGCCCGCTGCGCGTGCTGCTCGCGCTCACGGTGGGCGGCCCGCTCGCGGCGCTCACGGTCGTCCGCCTCACGCTCACGGCGCTCACGCTCGCGCTCATCGGCTGCCGCCCGCTGCTGCCGATCGGCCCTCTCGGCGGCTTCCCGACGGGCCTGCCTGTCCTCCTGTTCGCGGGCCGTGCGGTCGGCGTGTTCACGCTCATCGCGTGCCATCTGCCTCTCGTGCTCACGGCGCTCACGCTCGCGCTCATCGGCCCGCTCGTACTCCGCCACCCGATCCGCGCGCTCCTGGCGCCGCCGCTCCTCAGCCGCCCGCTCACGCTCGGCCCGCGCATCGCGCTCAGCCGCCTCACGAGCGGCCAGAGCGGCGGCGATCGCCCGCCGGTAGGCCAGCGAAGTCTCCGCCGTGACGATCAGCAGCAAAGGTGCCACCGCGTGGACCGCCACCCCGACCGGATCCCGGTCCAGGGCGGACTGACCCACGTTGAGCAGCACCGTCATGAGTCCGGTCATCCAGCGCAGGACCACCGGCCAGCGCCCGCCGTCGCCGCCAAGGCGGGCGAGCGTGGCGTCCATGCGGACCACGATCACCACCGCCGCGTCCACAACGAGCGGCAGGATCGGCGCCGTCCACCCCCACCCGGCCGGGCTGTGTCCGGACATCAGCGGGGTCACCGTGAGCACGCTGTACAGAACCGCCCCGAACGTGATCGCCCACGTCCCGACGGACAGCGCCCGGTCCGCCGAACGGATCTGCGCGGGACTCATCGGCGCCTTCATCGCGGCCCCCGAACCGGGCGCCGTGAGCGGGCGGTGAGCGCGCTCACGGTCGCCGTGAGCATCGCCAGCGCGGTCATGAGCGACCACCCCCGGCGACGCGCCGCACACGGGGACGGGTCGCCCTCCGCACCAGGTTGTAGCGCTCCCGCGCGGTCAAGCCACCGAAGACCCCGGCCGGTTCCTTGCGCTCCAAAGCATCGGCCAGGCACAGCGACTTCACCGGGCATCCCGCGCAGATCATCTTGGCCCGGCGCTCGGCCCACTCGGCGGCCTCCGGCCCGATCTCATCGGCGTCCGGGTAGAACAGGGCGGGGTCGGCCCCCTTGCAGGCGGCGCCCCGCAGGTCACCGTCCCCCGACGGGACGTACTCGGCGAGCACGGTCACGGCCGGGCGGGCCGTCCGGTGCGGGGTGCGGGTCGCCGCCCCGTTGAGGAGGCTGCGGGACTGGGTCATCACGCCGCCGCCTTCCACGTCTGCACCCGACGGCGCTCGGCGGTGCGCATCAGCGCGGACGCGAACCGGGCGGCCGGCGGGTCCAGGTCCCGCAGGACCTCCCGCGCCACATCCAGACGGGCGATCCGGTCGATCGGCGACTCGCCCTCGATACCGGTGAACAGCTCGGCATCGAGACCGAAACCGAAGGCGAGTTCCGCGAACTCGGCCGGCGTCGCGGCATCCTGCCCTGCGACAATCAACTTCATGGGTCGTGTTCCTCTACTCAGGACGGCCCTGAGCGGTCCCGGTGTTACAGCACCGGGACCGCAGCCGTAAGGCGAATCGGGCGCTCAACGAGCAGCCGCGCAAATCCGACGTGCCGCACCGCCAGCGAAGCGAACGGAACGGCACGGCACGTCGGAAGTCGTGAACGCTGGTGGAGCAGCCTCACCGGCCAGCGAAGGCCCGGCGAGGCGACCTATGTCTCACGCGGTCGATCAAGCGCATCAGGCACCTCCTTCGGTTCGAACGGTCAAGGGACACACACTGCAAGGGGGCCACTCATGCCCCACTCTCCGGCCGTTGCTCGCGGTCGCCGGGCCACCTCACCAGTCAGAGCCGAAGCCCCTATCCCCTGGCCTTTGCGGAGATTGCAGCGTCCTCCGCCTCAACTCACAGCCCCTTCGAACGCAGTCGAGCCGCTCGCCAGGGTGCGTTCGTGCAGGTCAGAGCAGCCCAAAGAGAGCCCCTCTGTGTCACCCCGGTCTCACTCGGTGTGATGCTGCGAACGTACTCGCAGAGAAACTGCGAGTCAAGGGCAACTGCTAGTCGCAGAGATTCAGCGACCGTGTCAGACTGGTGTTCTTCCTGATAGAGGAGCTGTGACCATGGGATATGGCCTCGTTGTCCGCTTCACCGCCACGGACGAGGCGGCTGCTCGCGCCTTCGATGAGCTCGTTGCCACCACACTGGAAGGCATCCGGGCGCATGAGCCCGGCACGCTGGTATACGTGAACCACCGTGTGCCAGACGAGCCGCGGGTGCGCGTCTTCTACGAGCTGTACGCCGACCGGTCAGCCTTCGAAGTGCACGAGGAACAACCTCACGTCCGGCACTTCCTGGCTGAGCGGGGGCAGTACGTGGAGTCGTTCGAGGTGACGTTCCTCAACGAGGTGGCTGGCAAGCTGCCCGCAGGCTCGGTGGGCAAGTGATGACTGAGGACTCACGCGCGTTCGGCGCCCGGGTTGCGCAGCTGCGGAGGCAGCGCGGGCTCAAGCAGGATGAGTTGGCGGCGGCGATTGGCCGTACCGCGAGCTGGGTGTCACAGGTGGAGCGTGGCGTCCAGCCGGTCGCCCGGCTGGACGTTCTCCAGCTATTGGCCGCAGGGTTGGGCGTCTCCGTGCAGGTGCTGAGTCCCGAGGTGCCACAGGCCGCGCCTGTCCCGCCACCGGTGGAGGAACAGCCCAACGACTTGGACGAGGCGCGACTCCTCATCTCCGGCCACCCGGCACTCGGCGTACTGCTGGCGCCCGTGCCGACGAGCGAGCAGCCGACGGTGGCGGAGCTGAAGGCCGCCGTTGCCGAGGTGTGGGAGCTCACCCACGCGGCACGGTTCTCAGAGCTGAGCGCACTTCTGGGTCGGGCCCTGCCACGACTGGAGAGGGCAGTGCGGATGGCCTCGCCGAAGGACCGGGCGGAGCTCGCGGGTCTGCTCAGCCAGTCGTACCAGGCACTCGCCGCCGCCTTCGTTCGCCAGGACGAGGCTGATGCGGCGTGGCTCGCAGCTGACCGTTCGATCCGCGCGGCCGAGCAGGCCGGGCGGCCCCTAGATGTCTTCGCCGGCATCTTCCGGTTGGCACAGGCCTTCGTCCGCTTGAAGCGCCTGGATCAGGCCGAGCATGCCGCGAGTAGTGCCGTGGCCGTGCTCAATCAGCACGCTGCAGACGCAGAGCCCGAGTTGTTGTCGGTTCTCGGTTCGTTGCATCTCGTGCTGGCACTCGTCGCAGCCCGGGGCGGCCAGCGAGAAGAGGCGCGCGCTCAACTGAGCCACGCTCGCCACGTCGCGGCTCGCATTGGAGAAGACCGGAATGACTTCAACCTGGAGTTCGGCCCGACGAACGTTGAGATCCAGACGGTCTCAACTGCCGTAGAACTCGGCGACGCTGGCGAAGCACTGGACGTGGCCCTCGGCATCGACGCGAGCCGCTTGTCGCCGGAGCGGCGGTCCCGTCTGTTGATGGACATGGGGCGGGCACATGCCCAACGCCGTCACACCGGGGAGGCTCTCGACTGCCTACTCCGGGCAGAGGAGTTGGCCCCCGAGACGGTGCGAACCCACATCGCCACGCGGGCCACTATCCGTGAGCTCGTTCTGGTCGCGGGGAAGGCAGCCTCGCCAGAGCTGCTGGCGCTGGCGGATCGATCGAACTCAGTGGGATAGTTCGTTGCATAGAGACTTTATCCACTGCTTCAAGGGCGTGCACGGCGTGCCAGCGCTCGGCCCTGCCGCTCGCCGCCGCTCCTGTCTGCGCCCCGCTCCGGCGGCGGCCGGCCGCAGAGCGGCCAGGCGCCGGGGAGGCTGAGCTTAGAACCTGCGGTGGCTGGGGCGGGTGGCTCACTTCACGAAGATCTCCACGACCGTCACAACGATCAAGGTAGCGGTGGCCCAGACCATGGCCCAGGTTGCCCTCCCAAGGCTCGCGGCCTGAGTCTCTGCCGCCTTCCTAGCCTCCAGGGCGGCTGCTCGGGTATCGAGCGCCAGTTGCGCATCGAGCTTGGCCCGAGCGGCGTGGTGAGCAGGCATGGTGGGGGTGTTCGAGGCGATCTCCCCCACGAGGGTCGCGTAGGGTTCAGGAAGAGGATCTATCGACGTCATGCCGCAGAGGGTAGAGCCGAACGCCCTCCAGGCGCGAGGCAGTTAAAGCAATCGGCCCCGCGCTCGTGGGAGGTCCCCGCCTCGCCCAGGCCGCAACCGGCCGCCAGCGATCAACCCCTTGTCTGCGGGGATTGCCCCGGTCGGGAAGCCGGTCGCTGGGAGAATCTGGGGAGAAGATCTTGGAAACTAGCCCACGTGAACCGAAGCGAGTCCGAGAGTAGCCAACGCTGTGACCTGTGCGTGAGCACGCCCGTGCAGGTCATCCACCACCCCGGACGTCATTCGGGACGAAGAGGCCGTGGGTTCAAATCCCGCCACCCCGACCCAGCAGTACAGAGGGCCCATCGGAGAGATCCGATTGGCCCTCTGGCGTTATGCGCGTTTAACTGAGTGACCGAGCCTCAGGGCCCTGGGAGAACAGGCCATCCATGACCGTGGCGCCAGTCTGGATCATGGGGCGATCTGGTGGCGGTAGGTCTCTTCGGTGGCCGCCGTACTGAAGGGGCCGACCAGACTGGAGATCGCTTCCAGGGACACACCGCTGTCCGAGAGCAGGGACACGAAGCTGTGGCGTAGCTCACGGGGAGCAAGAACGCCATACGGCGATGTGTGGCGGGATCTGCGGGGTGCCCGCGGGCCGGCTGATCGTGGATCGTGGTGGGTCGCCGGGTGGTTCCCTCGTCGCCCGGACCCCAAAGGCGCAGCCGGAACTCCAAGACCGGCGAGGCTGCCCGATCGACGATCGAACCATCCGCTCAACCTGAGTCATGGCAGCAGGTCATGCCGGGCGGTACGGGGCATAAATCGCAGGCGGGTTGTCATCTCGCCATGCGAAGCTGGATGCATGATTGGCGAGCCGCCCGGCGCTTACGTCGGCCAGGATTTCAGCACCCGCCGCTTGGCCCACGAGGCGGGAGTACACCGTCCGCTACAAGCCGGCATCTGTGGGACGAAGGTGACCGGCGCTGAGTCGATCGTCGTCTCTGGTGGCTACAAGGACGACGAGGACTACGGCGATGTCGTCGTCTACACCGGCCACGGTGGACAGGACTCATCGAAGAACCAGGTCGCTGACCAAACACTGGAGGATCCCGGGAACGCTGCCCTGGTCACCAGCTACCTGGAAGGCCTTCTTGTCCGAGTGCTGCGCGGGGCACACAAGGGCTCCAAGTATGCGCCCAAGTCGGGCTACCGGTACGACGGACTGTTCCGAGTCACGGGCTACGGCAGCAAACTCGGAATTGACGGTCACTTGATATGGCAGTTCCGCATGGAGGCGCACGAGGGCACGCCGATCCCCGCGGCCGTAGAAACAGCAGACCTACACAAGGCCGACGAACTCCCGCTCGAAGACGACGCTGAACAGCCTGTCACTGGCAGTGAAACCCCCGAACGGGTACCCACCACAGTGCAGCGCATCGTCCGTAGTAGCGCTGTAAAACGACAGGTCAAGGCCTGGCACGACAACCAGTGCCAGGTCTGCGCACTGCGCATTGAGGTTCCCGGCGGCAACTACAGTGAGGGCGCCCACATCCAAGCCCTTGGCAGCCCCCACAACGGACCTGATATCGCTGCGAACGTTCTCTGCCTCTGCCCGAACTGCCACGTCATGCTTGACGCCGGCGCCATAGTCCTGACTGACGATCTCATGGTCATCAAGGGAGGCGCCGAGATCGGCCCCCTGCGGACCCACCCCAAGCACAAGATCGACCTCAGTTGTGTGCGCCGGCACCGCGAGCGATGGCGTCAATGAGGAGCTCCAGTCGGCTTAGCAGTGCCGGACCGGTGGAGTGGGACCGGTGGAGTGTCTAGCATCCGAGTTGCCTCGGGACGAAGAGGCCGTGGGTTCAAATCCCGCCACCCCGACCCAGTAGTACCAGTCAGGCCCCATCGGAGAGATCCGACGGGGCCTGACTGGTTTCTGTGTGACTGGGCCTCAGGGGCCTGCTGGAACAGGTCGTGCATGACCGTCACACCCGCCCGGGCCGGACTTGCGGCTCCTGGCGTCGCACCGGGCCGCCCCGTGCGTGACGGCTCAACCGTGCCAGGTACGGCTGTCGCGGGCCACGGCGAAGATCTGGTCCACCTGGTCGCTCCGAAGCCGGGGCGACCACCCGGACAGATGCCGGTCCACGTGCGCTCCGTCCAACAGCAGAACCGGGGACTGCGCTGATCCGATCGTGATCGAGGCCGCCCCCACCACGGCGACCACCGGCTGGACCGGCACCGGGAACCCCGAGCGCGCCGAGAGCACTCGCGCGACCTTCGCCGATTCGCTCTGGCTCGCGGGCACGTAGCGTGTGGCCGAACGGTTGACGGTGATCGCCCGGTCCCCCTGCCAGACGGTGGCGCCCCGGTGGTGCTTCGTGTTGATCGTGAAGACGCCCGGCGGGCCGATGACCAGATGGTCGATGTCGGTTCCGCTGGAGAACTGCACCGAGTGGAGCACCCTCCACCCGCCGGGAAGACGGTCCAGCCGGCGGCCGACCAGACGCTCACCCCGCAGGCCGACTGCCCACGGGTGAGCCTGCGTCTGCTCCGAACTGAGCCAGTAGGCAAGGCGTCGTTTGATCCAGCTCGGCTCGACCTCGTCGATCTTTCGGCGGATGGAGTCACCAGGAGCGTTCAGCGACAGGTCGAAGCCGGGTGCCGCGGGAGGCGCGACAGGAGGTGCGGACGGCACGGGAGGCGGCACGGGCGGCGGCGGCACGGGAGGCGGCGGGGGCGGCTGAACCGGCGTCGGTTCGGGCCCGCCGGGTGCCGTGGCCAGGTGAGCGGCCAACACGGTCTCGACAACGGCCCGTTGGCGCTCGTCCCGCACCACGGTCTCGCCGGTCTTGAAGTCGTACCAGCCGAGGGCCTTCTCGGCACCGCGCCGGTTCACGTACAACCTGTCGTGGCCGTGACGGCGCCAGCGTCCGACGGTGAACTCGTCCATCCCCACCCCCGAGACAACGATCGTTCGACGATCCACCTCAGCACGGGGAAGGACGGCTGCCAAGAGGGCGTCGGGGACTGCCGGTCGGTATTGCGCGGGCGGGGAGCCCCGCCCGGCAGGGTCCTGCCGGAGAGGTCCGGCAGGACCCTGCCGATGGTCCTCGCCGAGCGTCGGCTCAGGCTCGCTGCGGCGGGCCGGACCTGACAGAGGGTCGGGCCGGCGGCGGACGGGCGGGGGAACCGCAGGCCGACGTTCTCCTGCGGCGCGGCGGTTCGGTTGTCGCGACCGTGCCAGGATCGGGCCGGACGGGGAGTAGCCTGGGCATCACCGAAGGCACTTCGCATGCCGGCACCGGATACTGGCGTCGTCTCCGGCGAACGGCCATGCCGGACTCGGCCTCCGGGTCGAGCCCGGAGACGGGTCCTTGATCATGACTGCGACCCTCGATCGCGCGACGACGCCCGCCGCCCCGGAACCCACCGCCCGGATCTCCCTCGCGCCCGTCGGCGCGCGGGCCGGCCGGTTGGACGGTGCCTGGTGGCCCCGCTCGCGTGATCTTCTTCGCGAACTCCCCTCCCTGGCCGCCGAGATCGACGAACGGTGGGGCCGGGTCACCCGGATCACCGTGAACCCCGCGCAGTGGCCCGTCGTCCCCCGGCGCATCCCGGTCGTCGGGCACACCGTGCACGCGGGTTGGTTCGGGGCCGAGCAGGACGAGCACACGATCGCGGTGTGCTCGTACGCCCCACGTCGGCTGAACCTGCTGGTCGTCCCGCCGTCGACGGATGCCGCCGTCGCCGCGCGGCTGATGTCCGAGGCGGCCGGCCCCGCCCGTATGCGGACCGCGAGCGAACTGCTCGCCGCCGAGGCGGACGGCGCTGCGGACGGGCCGGACTTCCGTTCCGACTTCCTGCCGTCGGCCGCCGCGCCGGGCGACGGCCCCGGCGAGGCCGGACGGCGTGCGGGCGTCGCCCGGAGCCGTGCCGCAGCCTGGCCGGCGACCGCCTAGCCCGCGGTCCTCCGACCGGCCGGGGCCGGGG
This sequence comes from Kitasatospora sp. NPDC002965, assembly GCF_040611255.1. Lineage (NCBI taxonomy): Bacteria > Bacillati > Actinomycetota > Actinomycetes > Kitasatosporales > Streptomycetaceae > Kitasatospora > Kitasatospora sp. NPDC002965. The sequence continues at coordinate 47,679 of NZ_JBEXNT010000015.1, forward strand.
CCGGGTGCGTCACTCGCGTGACCACTCGGTCTCGGCCCGGGGTTCGGCGGCGGGAACGGACCCGGGCTCGGCGTCGAGGTCGGGATCGAGCGCGTCCCAGAGGCGGACCCTGATCGCCCGGGGGCCGGGAGCGGGCCGGGAGAGCGTACGCACCAGCACGTCGCGCAGGTGGTTGGCGGCCCGCTGCGGCGGTCCGTCGTACTCCAGGGGGTTCGGCAGGGGGGCCTCGTCGTGCCGGGCCCAGTGGCCTTCGTCGTCCTGGGTGTCGAGCACCCACCGGTAGCGCGGCATCCTGTGCCTCCTGTGACGACCGACCTGTTCCAGGACAGACCGTAAGCGCCGGACCGGGTGGCGGCGACCGGTGGGCCCCGCGGGGGGCTGTCCGCTCAGAGGACTTCGCCCGGAGGGACGGACCCGATGCCGGCGGCGATCAGGATCTGCTGCGCCGAGTCGGTACCGCCCGCCAGGACGGCTTGTGCCATCGCGGCGTGGGCCGCCTCCAGACTCGCCTGCGGGGGGACGACGAGCAGGCTGAAGTGATCGCGGTCGCCCCGGGTGATGATCACCGTGTCGTCGCCCACCTGGTGGCGGTCGATGTGCACCGACCGGCCGTCGACGACCAGCCGGGCCGGGACGTCGTCCCACGCGTCCGTGTCGAGACCGACGCTCGCCACGGGCCCGAGGTGCTCGGTCAGCGCGGCGACCAGTTCGGGCAGCTCGGCGCCGATGTCCCGCGAGCGGGGCCACCACGTGCCGTCGAGAGCCCCCTCGCGCGACCGGGTGGTCTCCAGCCGGAGCAGAACCGTCCCCGGCCTCGCCGACCGGTGGAACCCGTCCGGCAGCAGACCCGCGTACGGGGCACCGGGTTCGTCCGACATGGCTCGCCACCGATCTGCAGGGACAGGGCCCCTGGTGCTGTGGAGGGCGGTCCTTCGGTTGTGGCGGTTCGGACCGTCCCGCAGCTCCCACGGTACTCCGCGTCCCGTCGGGTGCCCGGCGGTCGGACCTCAGCGCCACTCGATCAGGAACAGGGTGGCGTCGTCGCTGGTCCGCCCGCCCCGCTTCTCCTTCAGGACGTGGGAAAGGGCGCGCACGACCGCGCGCACGCCGCCCGCCGACCGCTCCACCCGCTCGACCCAGTCGATGAGCTGCTCCTCCCCGAACTGCTCGCCGCCCACCTCGCGCTCCTCGACCAGGCCGTCGGTGAAGCACAGGACCCGGTCACCGTGCCGGAGCACCCGCTCGCTGATCACCGGCTCCTCGCCGCCGAACCCGACCGGCAGCGTGGTCGCGCTCTCCAGCCGCTCCACGACGACGTGGCCGCGGATCAGCAGCGGTGCGGGGTGGCCCGCGTTGACCCACTGCAGCTGGCCGGTCGCGGTGTTCAGGCGCATCATCTGCGCGGTGACGAAGTGGTCGGGCCCGAACTGCTCGGCGATGGCCCGGTCCATGAACGCGTAGATCTCGGCCAGCCCGATGTCGGCGCGTCGGGCGTGCCGGTACGCCCCGATGGCGACGGTCGCCATCGTGGCGGCGTCCAGTCCGTGGCCCATCGCGTCGATCGTGGCCACGTGCAGGATGTCGTCGTTGAGCGCGTAGTCGAAGCTGTCGCCGGCCACCTGGTAGGCGGGTTCGAGGATACCGGCCACGGCGACCTGCGGAACGGTCATCGCCAACGGGGGCAGCAGGGACCACTGGATCTCGGCGGCCACGCTCATCGGTTCGAGGCGCCGGGCCTGGAAGATCCGGTCGGTGTAGCCGCTCTTGGCGATCAGCAGGTCCGCGGCCAGGCCGGCGAACCGGCGCAGGAGCCGCCGGTCGTCGTCGTCGACGGTGTCCAGGGTGAGGGCGAGGACCCCGACCTCGTCACCGCCGTCCAGCAGCGGCAGGTAGATCCTCACGCCGTCGGCCTGCGGCACCTCGACCGGCGCACCGCGCACGAAGGCCGTCCCCGCGTCGGACCCGACGATCGGCTCGCGCTCCCCGGTGACCAGGCCCCGGCCCGGCAGCGGCACGAGCACGAGCTGGCCGTAGTCCTGGAGGAGGACCGCCACGTCCCGGCCCCCGAAGCCGTCCAGTTCGTCGGCGATCAGCGGAGCGATCAGCCCGGGCGGCAGCTCACGGGCCAGGTCGAGCAGCCTCCCGAGCAAGCGCTCGCCGAACCCCTCCGACCGGTCCGGTCCCGCCGCGCCGGACTGCCGCTCACCGCTCATCTCCGATCATCTCCGCTCACCGCCGCTTCCCTCCCGGTCGCGTGGGCACCCGGCCGCGTCGCATCCGGCACGGTGCTTCGGCCGGCCCCGGCAGGGTGTGGTCATCAGACCGGTCCCTCCATTACGCCTGACGGCGGCGTCCTGCGCTCCCGGTCGCGTCCGGTCGCGTCCGGTCGTCTGCTCGTCTCCCGCCGGGCCAGAACGCGGGCCTCCGGGGTGGCGGAGGCGGGCGTCCCGCGGCACGGGGCGGTGCGGCGTGCCGGGACGGGGGCGCCGGGGCGGGATTCGAGGGCCCGTCGGCCGGAGCCGGCGGGCCCTCGAAGGCGCGCGGCGGGTGCCGGAGCCGATGCGCCGCGGGGCGGGGGGCGACGGGGGCGGCCGGGACGGGACGTCGGTCAGTCGGTCGGGAGCGGGGCCACCGTGACGATGACCGAGCACGACGGCGCGCCGGTGCCCTGCTGCAGGATCACGCCCACGCGGTCCCGGCGGGCCGGGTCGCGCGGCAGCTGGGTCACCTCCACCATGCACGGCTCGTCCAGCTCGACGTAGCGCGTGAAGTCGCACTCCATCGCGACGGCCACCACCGGCGCCGGGTGGCTGAGCGCCTGGGCGGCCTGGCGGGCGGCGTCCAGCAGCAGGGAGCCGGGCGCGTGGTCGACCGGGTGGTCGAAGTGGACCGGGTGGTTGGTGTCGACCCGCAGCTGCCAGCGCCGGGCGCGGTCGGTCGCGGAGAGGGCCACCTCGCGCGGGAGGGCGCGGCCGGCCCGGGCGACCGGGATCGGCGGGGCCAGCCGGACGGCACGCGCCATCATCTCCCCGGCGTCGCCCCGACCGGCCCGCAGGCGCCGGTAGATCGCCGGGGTCTGGACGGTGAAGCGGGTCTGCGCGGTCGCGATCGGCTCGCCGTCCCGGGTGACCACGTAGGCCAGGGTGAGGGCGACGACCCGGTTGCCGCGGCGGACGAGGTCCTGGCAGACGGCGTCCACCTGGACCTCGTCGTATCCGCGTCCCTGGCGGGCGGCGCGCTCGCTGCCGCGCTGCGCCGGTACCGCGTCGCGTGCGCCGGTCCGCAGGCCGCCGGGGATCAGCGCGTAGCTGAAGTGGTCCCAGATCAGGTGGTGTCCCAACGGGACCTCGAAGGCCGCGTGCGAGAGCAGCGGGAAGGTCTGGCGGACCGTCTCCACCAGGAGCATCGGGTCGTGGTGGCCGTGGCGGGCGGCGTAGGCCCGGTGGTCGCGCGGCCACCGGGCGGACACGCGGTAGGAGTCCTCGGCGACCCGCTCCCACCCGGTCAGCAGCACCTCGTCGGCCGCCCGCTTGTGGACGTGCTCCTTGGGGACGTGCTCGTTGTGGACGTGCTCGTTGTGGACGGCGGTCGGGCCGGACTCGGGTGCGACGGGCTCCGCCGCGGGCGCGCCGCCGGTGACGGCGGCGGCTTCGGTGCTGGTCATGGTGGTGCTGTGGTCTGTGCGAAACATGGATGCACTCCCCCAGAGTGGCCACAGGCAGGTGAAAGTGGGCGCTCCGGTGTGTACGCCGAGCCCCCTGGCGAATAACATAGAGGTCGTTCTTTTTGTTTGTCGAGGAGTTTGGAGTTACTCGTGGCAAGAGCCAAGCAGGACCGAGCCGTACGCACCCGGGACACGATCCTGCGCGCCGCTGCCCAGATCTTCGACGAGTACGGCTTCAGCGGGTCCAGCGTCAGCAAGATCATCAACCAGGCGGGCACCACCCAGGGCGCGATGTACTTCCACTTCAAGTCCAAGGAGGACCTGGCCAAGGCGGTCATCGACGAGCAGGCGTCCGACCTCGACCTGCCCGGCCGCCCGGCCGGCCTGCGCCAGCTCATCGGACTCAACCTCTACCTCGCCGACGAGTTGCAGGAGAACGTGCTGCTGCGCGCCGGCGTCACCCTCGCCGTCGAGCAGGGGCAGCTCGGGCTGCGCGACTTCAGCCCGTACGAGATGTGGGCCGAGCAGTTCCGCGCCGAGCTGGAGGCCGCCCGGCGGACCGGCGAGCTGCTCGACGAGGTCGACGTCGAGGAGCTCGCCCAGGTGCTGGTCGCCGCGTACACCGGGTCGCAGGTCATGTCGCACCTGCGCACCGGCCGCGCCGACCTGCCGGAGCGGATCGTCCAGCTCTGGTGGTACCTGCTGCCGGGCATGGCGCCCGCGCCGGTGGTCGCGGAGCTGCGGGCGTACCTCACGGAGCACGGGCAGCGGGCATGAGACGGGCGTCGGGCCCGGGCACAGAAGCCGACAGCGACACCGACACCGACACCGACACCGACACTGACACCGGCACCGGCACCGGCACCGGGCCGACCGTCCTGCTGACCGGGGCCGGCGGGTTCATCGGCTCCGCCGTGCTCGCGGCGCTGCGCGCGCTGCCGGGCCTCGGTGGGATCCGGGCGCTGACCCGGTCCGCCGCACCGGCCGGGACGGTCCGGGTCGCGGGGGACCTCGCCGACCCGGCGACGCTGCGCGGCGCGGCCGACGGCGCCGACGTCCTGGTCCACCTCGCCTCGCTGGTCGGCGGCCCCGAGGACGCCTGCACCGCCGTCAACGTGCACGGCACCCGGGCGCTGCTCGCGGAGGCCGGGCGGGCGGGCGTCGGCCGGATCGTCCACCTCTCCACCTCGGCGGTGTACGGCACCGGACCGCACCGGGGCATCGGCGTGGACGAGGTGGCGCCCGCCCCCGTCTCGGCCGCCAGCCGGACCAGGCTGACCGGGGAGCGGGCCGCGCTGGACGCGGGGGCCGTGGTGCTGCGCGCGCCCCTGGTCCTGGGCGCCGGCGACCGCTGGGTGGTGCCCTGCCTCGCGGACCTGCTGCGGCGGGTGCCCGCGCGCTGGGACGGTGGCGGGGCGCTGCTCTCGCTGGTCGCGGTGACCGACCTGGCCCGGCTGGTGGCCGCGCTGGCGCTCGCGCCGGAGCCGCTCCCGGTCCCGGCGCCCGGGGTCCACCACGCCGGACATCCCCGACCGGTCGGCATCGGGACGCTGTTGGCGGCGCTCGCCGACCACGGGGTGCTCCCGCCGGTACCCGCCGACGACTGGCCGTGGGACCGCTGCACGGCCGAACTCGGTAGGGTGCCGGGGGTGTTCGGTGAGCGCCAGTTCGAGCTGATGGCCCGCCACCACTGGTACCGCAGCGAGGACGTCTGGCGGCTGGCCGCCGTCGATCCCGGGCCGGGACCGCTGGAGCGGCTCGCCGCCGCCGCTCCCTGGTACCGCGCACACCTCGCGGCGCAGCCGCCCGCGGCTCCCGCCCCGGCTCGGCCGTCGACGGCTCCAACCGGTCCGGTACCACAGGGATTTGCGAAGGAGATGCCAAAGCTGCGGGGGGATGCGGCGGAATCCGTGCGTATGCGGCGATCCGGGGCGTAGCGTCGAAACGTCAGCGGACCGGCACACACCGGTCACCCCGGTAACCCCGGCCGCCCCCGACCGCCCCCGAAGGAGCCACGCCCACCCATGTGGTTCGTCAACCCTCACCCTCAGGCCGCTACCGCGGCACCGGCCGGACCGGACACACGCCTCGGCCCCATCACCCGGGCGGGCGGTGGGCGATGAAGCAGGAACGGGCCCATCAGACCCACCGGGCACTGCTCCGGGCCGCCGCCGCGGAGTTCGACGAACACGGTTACGCGGGTACGTCGTTGGCCCGGGTCAGTCAGGCAGCCGGCGTCACCATGGGGGCGCTGACCTTCCACTTCCCGTCCAAGGCCGCCCTGGCGGACGCGGTCCGGGCCGACGCCGCCGCGCTCACCCGGGCCGCGGTGGACCCCGACCCGGGGCGGACCCCGCCGCGGGAGGAGGGCGTGGCGGAGCTGACCGACACGCTGACCCGGCTGCTCCAGGAGGAGCCGAGCGTCCGTGCCGCGGCCCGGTTGACCTGGGAGCAGCCCGAGTCGGCGGGTAACTGGCACGCGGGCTGGAGCCCCGACCTGCGCGACCGGCTGGCCCGGGAGCGGGCCGGCGCCGCTCGGCCGGCCACGACGCAACCGACCGCAGCGCAACCGGCCACGACGCAACCGGCCGCAGCGGAGAGCGGAGACCTCGACGCGCTCGACTCCCTCGACCTGGAGACGCTGGCGCACTGCCTGGTCGTCGGCTCGGAGGCGCTGCGACGCGGCGTCATCACCCTGGGCGGCGGGGCACCCGTCTCCGAGGAGGAGACCCGCCGGCGGCTGCGACGGCTCTGGCGGCGTGTGCTGGCCGGGCCGCCGGCACCCGGCGGTCCCGCCTGACGCGTTTTCGACGGTGCACCCGGCGACGGCCGCGTGCCGACCGCGCCCGACCCCCCGCCCGTACCGGCTTCCTGACGCCGGTACGGGCGGTTCTGCGTGGGCGGGCGGAACCGACTCCGGGGGCCCGGGAGGGGCGCGGACTTGCCAAAACCGGACCACGGCCCGCCCGGGACTCAAAAACAAAGAGATCGTTCGCTATTCTTTTGGGGACGGCACCTCACGGCACCTCACGATCACGGGGAGCTCACATGGACGCGCAACCCCTCTCACCAGCCGGCGAAGCCGCGGTCTCCCGGTTCGCCGAGCAGGTCTTCGCCCACCTCGCCCGGATAGACCAGCGCCGCTGGGCCCGGGCCTACCTGCACGGACTGCTGGCCGCACCCGGCCGCAAGACGCTGTCGAACATGGCCGCGAGCCTGTCGACCGGGTCCACGGCGGCCACCGCCTCGCTCTCGCTCCAGCAGTTCATCAACGGCAGCCCCTGGGACTGGCGACCGGCACGGCGCGTACTCGCCGGCCTCGCCACCGGGGACCGGCCGGTCCGCGCCTGGACCGCCACCCTGGCGGTCATCCCCAAGCGCGGCGACCAGGCGGTGGGCGTCCACCGCCGGTTCGTCCCCGAGGCCGGACGCACCATCAAGTGCCAGGCCGCACCCGGACTCTTCGTCGCCACCGACCGGGACGCCGTCCCGGTGGACTGGTCGCTGCTGCTCGACTCGAACTGGACGGCCGATCCCGAGCGGCGCACCCGCGCCCGGATCCCGGAGACCGCCGCCCCGCGCCCCACCGGCGAACTGCTGGTCGAGATGGTCGACCGGCTCACCGCCCGACGGCCGCCGGCCCCGCTCGTCGCCGACCTCACCGTGGTCGACGACCCCGTCCGGCTGGCCGCCGCGCTCGCCCACCGCTCCGTCCCGTACGTGCTGGAGGTCCGGCCCAACCAGGCCGTCCGACCGGTCCTCCAGGCCACCACCGGACACCACGGGCGCGTGCAGCAGAGCACCATGCCGGCCGAGGCGCTGTTCCCCCGCCGGCGGGCACGGACGCCGGGAGCCCCGCAGCCGGTGCTGCGCGGTGCCCCCGTCCTGCTGCCCGGGCTGCCCCCCGGCCTGCCGGGCGGGCGCGGCGGACCGGTGCACCGGCTCTGGGCGCACGGCGGCGGATCCGGCGGGCCACGGCGGTACTGGCTCACCGACCTGGCCGAGGACGCCCCGGCGGTGCTCGCCCTGCTCGACACCGTGACGGTCACCCGGACCACCGTGGACCGGCTCGGGGCCGACTTCGGCCTGCTGGACTTCTCCGGCCGCTCCTACAGCGGCTGGCACCACCACATGACGCTGGTCTCGGCCGCGTACTCGCTCGGCCGCGACCTGGCGGCGTCGGCCGGGGAGACCGACGACCGCACCGACGAACGCACCGCCGACTACACCGCCGACCGCACCGGTGACGCGACCCTCGATCTGGTCGGCGCCCCCGTCGGCCGGCGGACGGGCGAGCGGCTCGACACCCGGCTCGGCGAGCGCTCCGGCGGTCGGCCCGGCACCCGGCTCGGCGAGCGGCTCGGCGCCCGGACCGGCGGCCCGGCCGTCGACGAGAACCTGCGGAATTCCGCGTAGCGGACCGCCCGGCACGACTTGCCGAACACGTTCGAACAGGATTGACCGGAATCGGCGGCACCGCCGAGAATTCAGTTACCGGCCGCCGGGAAATCACCCGGGAAACACCGGGGCCCATCGGCCGGAAATTCGAAGGAAGGAGGTGAGACACCATGGGTGCAGCAGCGACCGAAACCCCGCTCGAAGGAATTCCGAATATCCTGGGCGACCACATCTTCTCGTCGTTCGACCGCGCCGACTACCGGATCAAGGCCGAGGAATACCTCCACGGCCTCCTCGGAACGGCCGGCCGGAAGTCCATCAGCAACATCGCCCGGACGCTCGGCGACCCGGGGGCGGTCCAGCGGCTGCACCACTTCATCCGCAACTCCCCCTGGGCCTGGGCCCCCGTCCGGGAAGCGCTGGCGGCCCGGCTGGTCGAGGCGTGCGCCCCCCGCGCCTGGCTGGTCCGGTCGATGTTCATCCCGAAGTCCGGTACCCGCTCGGTCGGTGTCGGCCGGCGCTTCGTCCCCGAGCTGGGTCAGCTCGCCGGCGTCCAACAGGCCGTCGGCCTCTGGTACCTGGCCCCGCGGCTCAACGCGCCGGTCGACTGGCAGCTCCAGCTGACGGACCCGCCCCACCGGGCCGTCACGCCGGGCGCCGAAGCCCCGGCCGGGGACTCGCTGGAGCGGCAGGCCGCCCTGCTGGGGCCGCTCGCGGACCGCCTGCCAGCCACCGCCTCGGCCACCCTGATCTGGGACGGCTGCCCGGCCGAGCCGGGCGGGCTGTTCGCAACCGGCCGGGCGCTCGGCCTGCGGGTGGCCGTCCGGGTCGACCCGACGACCCGGCTCACCCCGGTCACGGCCCCCACCCGTGACCGCGGCCGGCCGCTCCCCGCGTACCAGCTGTTCGCCTCCGCCGGAGCCCGCAGGCTGGCCGGCACCTCGGGCCCGCCCGGGGTCGAGGCGCACGTCGTCCGGGTGGCCCTGCCGCCCACGGGGCCGGAGCTGCTGCTCTACGCGGAGTCCGGGGCGCGTCCCACCGCGTTCTCCGGATTCTGGCTGACCGATTCCGAACCGGACCGGGCTGCCGAATTCCCCCGCCTCTTCCGGCTCGCCGGCGACGTCGAGGAGGACCGCACGACCATCGGCGAACGCGTCGGCCTCCGCGATTTCGAAGGGCGCTCCTTCGAGGGCTGGCACCGGCACATGACGCTCGCCTCTGCAGCCTATGCCGCCGTCGCGCTCGGCCGCCGACCCGAACACGCGGACCGTTCCTCCGAATAACCGGCCGTCCGGCCGCACAGGCCCCCGCACGTTCCGCCGGACGAATTCTGCCACCTCCCTCCCCTGCACCCGCACCGCAGCTCGTGAATTCACCCACGCCTTCACAAGGGAAAAGGACATGCTTGTCTTCGACAATTACCCGAGCGGCCTCACCTACAGCCAGTCCTCGAAGTCCTGGCGCGTTCGGGCGGTCAAGCCGGTCGAGTACGAGGTGCGCGTCTGCGACGACGTCTTCGACCCGGCGAGCACCGCCCTGGTCGAGAAGTCCGCCGGAGCCACGGGCGGCAACCGCCGGTTCGTGGTGATCGACGCGGAGGTCGACCGTCTGCACGGCGACCGCGTCCGCAGCTACTTCGAGCACCACGGCGTCGACTACTTCATGCAGGTGGTCCGAGCCGACGAGACCCTCAAGGAGTTCGAGACCGCCTCGGACATCGTGGTCGCGCTGGACTCCTTCGGCCTGGACCGCCGGCGCGAGCCGATCATCGTGATCGGCGGCGGCGTCCTGATGGACATCGTCTGCCTGGTGGCCAACCTCTACCGCCGGGGCACCCCGGTGGTGCGTGTCCCCACCACGCTGATCGGCCTGGTCGACGCGGGTGTCGGGGTCAAGACCGGGGTCAACTTCAACGGCCACAAGAACCGCCTCGGCACCTACTTCGCCCCCGTGCTCACCCTGCTCGACCGCTCCTTCCTCGCCACCGTCGACCGCCGCCACATCGCCAACGGCATGGGCGAGATCCTCAAGATGGCGCTGATCAAGGACGCCCGGCTGTTCGAGCTGCTGGAGCAGCACGGCCCGTGGCTGGTCGAGCAGAAGTTCCAGGACGACGCCCGCCCCGGCGACCCGGCCGGTCAGGTGATCCGCCGCGCCATCCACGGCATGCTGGAGGAGCTCCAGCCCAACCTGTGGGAAGCCGAGCTGGAGCGGATCGTCGACTACGGTCACACCTTCTCCCCCACCCTGGAGATGCGGGCCCTGCCTGCCCTGCTGCACGGCGAGGCGGTCTCCGTCGACATGGCGCTCACCACCGTGCTCGCCTGGCGCCGCGGCCTGGTCGACCTGGAGCAGCGCGACCGGATCCTCGACGTCATGCGCTCGGTGGGGCTGCCCAGCTGGAACGACCTGCTCGACGCCGAGCTTCTCGACGTCGCGCTCCAGGACACCGTCCGGCACCGCGACGGCCAGCAGCGGCTCCCGCTGCCGGTCGGCATCGGTGACGCGATCTTCGTCAACGACGTGACCCGTGAGGAGCTCGCCACCGCGGTCGAGGACCTGCGCGAGCTCAACGCCCTCCGGGAGCTCAGCCGTGTCTGACGCAGCGGCGGCGGGATCGGCAACCAGGGTTACGGCCACGGCCACGGCAACCAGGGCCACGGCCACGGCCACGGCCACGGCCACGGCAGCAACGCCCGCGCCCGGCCTGATCGTCGCGGACACCCGGGACGCCTCCGAGATCTACGGCGTGCACGGCGCCCCCGGCCTCACCTACTGGAAGGCCCTCGCCGGCCGGCAGCACCTGGAGGCCGAGGTCGAGGCGATCGAGGTCGCCCGGATCCCGCCCGGCGGGCTGAGCGGCGAACACCGCCACACCCGCACCGAGGAGATCTACTTCATCCTCCGCGGCCACGGCGAGTTCCTGGTCGACGGCGAACCGCGGCCGGCCCGCCCCGGGTCCCTGCTGCTCACCGGGATCGGCACCGTGCACGGCCTGCGCAACACCGGCGCCCCCGCGGGCGTCACCGACCCCGGCTACGGCAGCGCCCCCGAGGGGCACCTGGAGTGGCTGGTCATCGAGATGCCGTCCCCGGCCACGTCCGCCGTCCTGCACGGGCCGGCGCCCGACCCCACGACCACCCGTCCGAGCGAGAGGAAGACCGAGACCATGCGGCTGCACGACCTGCGGGAGGAGAGGGCGGTCGACCCGGCCGGCGTCTTCACCGGCCCGCTGCGCCTGGTGGAGATCCGGGAGCTGGCGGCCGGCGACTCCGCCGCGTACAGCTCGCACGCCGGCGAGCACACCGTCTTCGTGCTGACCGGCTCCGGCACCGCCACGGCCGGCTCCACGGAGGTGGAGATCGCGGCGGGCACGGCGGTGACCCTGCCGTTCGGGGTGGACGCGGTGATCACGGCCCACGAGGGAGGCCTGGAGTTCTTCCACGCCGAGCTCGCGGTACCGGGGCGGGCCGCGCGATGATCGTCAGCCGCGCGCTGCGCCCGGTGGACTGCGCTCCGGCCGCGACCGGGTCGCGGGAACGGACCTGGTCCTGCCTGGCCCGCCGGGGCATGCTGCACAGCGAGACCGAGACGGTCGACCTGTGGCGGCTGCCGCCCGGCGACACCCTGCTCCACGAGCCGCACGACGGGGTCGAGGAAGCCCTGTTCGTCGTCGCCGGCACCGGCACCGCCACCCACGGCCTCGACGAACTCCCCGTCACCGAAGGCACGTTGCTGCTCGCCCGGCACGAATCCGAGATTACCGTGACGGCCGGCCCGGACGGACTGCGGCTGCTGAGCACCCGCGTCCTGCCGCAGCGGCTCAGCGCCGCACTGCCGCCCCGGATCCCCCAACTCGACTGAACCGCGCCATCACTGACAGGAAGTGGGAAGAGTTCCATGCGAAATCTCAGTCGCCGCACGTTCGTGGCCGGTGCCGGGGCGACCGTCGGCACCGCCACGGCCGGCGGGCTGCTCGTCCCGGCCGCCGCGGCGGCCGCGGAGGACACCGGTCGGGCGTCCGGAGCGGTACGGAACGGGGACCTGATCAGCGTCACCCCCGAGAACCCGCGCTACGTCGACCTGATATCCGGCTTCAACCCGCGCTGGGAGGCCAAGCCGAAGGGCGTCCGGCTGCCGCGCACCACCGCCCAGGTGGTGCAGGCGGTGCAGGACGCGGCCGACAAGCGGCAGCGGCTCACCGTCCGGGGCGGCGGGCACTGCTACGAGGACTTCGTCTACAACCCCGAGGTCGAGATCGTCGTCGACATGAACCTCATGGACGCGGTCGGCTACGACCCCGGCCGCCGGGCGTTCGAGGTCGAGGCGGGCGCCACCCTGCTGAAGGTCTACCAGACCCTGTACGAGGGCTGGGGGGTCACCGTTCCGGGCGGCGTCTGCTACGCGGTCGGTGTCGGCGGGCACGTCCAGGGCGGCGGCTACGGCAACCTGTCCCGCAAGCACGGCCTGGTGGTCGACCACCTGTACGCGATCGAGGTCGTCACCCTCGACGCCAACGGCCGGGCCCGGGCGGTCGTCGCGACCCGCGAGCCGAACGACCCGCACCGCGACCTCTGGTGGGCCCACACCGGCGGTGGCGGCGGCAACTTCGGCGTGGTCACCCGGTACTGGTTCCGCTCGCCGGGTGCCACCGGCACCAACCCGTCGGACCTGCTGCCCAAGCCGCCGGCCGAGGTGCTGATCGCCATCCCGAGCTGGTCCTGGGAGAACATCACCCAGCGCGGCTTCACCGAGATGGTGCGCCACTACGGCACCTGGTTCGAGCAGAACAGCGCCCCCGACTCGGTGTACAACGGCCTGACCAGCTGGCTCTTCCTCAACCACAAGGTCTCCGGCAGCCTGGTCCTGCTGCTCCAGGTCAACGGCGACGTGCCGCAGGCCGAGCAGCGCGCCGACGACTTCGTCCAGGGCCTGAGCACCGCCCTCGGTGTGCCCCACCAGGGCGACGTGGTCCGGCTGCCGTGGCTGAAGGCGGTCAAGTACATCGGCACCATGGACGCGACCCAGACCAACCCGCAGCTGCGGGCCGGCCACAAGTCGGCGTACATGCGCCGCGGCTTCCCCGAGAACCAGATCGCGGCCGTCTGGAAGCACCTGACCCGCACCGACTACACCAACCCGCGCGGCGGCGTCGCCGTGATCTCCTTCGGCGGCCGGATCAACAGCGTCGCCTCCGGCGCCACCGCACTGCCGCAGCGGGACGCGATCTTCAAGCTGCTGTACCAGACCTACTGGACGGCGCCGGCCGACGACGCCCCCAACATGGCCTGGCTGCAGGAGTTCTACCGCGAGGTGTACGGCGACACCGGCGGCGTCCCGGTCTCCAACCGGGTCACCGACGGCTGCTACGTCAACTACGCGGACCGCGACCTGAGCGACCCGGAGCAGAACACCTCGAACGTCCCGTGGAGCGCGCTCTACTACAAGGACAACTACCCGAGACTGCAGCGGATCAAGCAGCAGTACGACCCGAAGGACTTCTTCCGCCACCGCCAGTCGATCCGGCTCCCCGGGAGCACCCGGTGAGCGCGCCCACCCGGGAGGCACTCTCCCGGCTGCCGTCGCTGACCGGCATGCGGTGGATCGCCGCACTGCTGGTCTTCCTGACCCACGTGTCGGTCGCCAAGCCGTTCGACCGGCCCGGCCTGAACGACTTCATGTCGACGTACCTCAGCCGGGCGGGCTTCCTCGGCGTCGGGTTCTTCTTCGTCCTGAGCGGCTTCGTGCTCACCTGGTCGGCCCGGGACGGCGACCGCCCCGCCGCCTTCTACCGCCGCCGGCTCTTCAAGCTGTACCCCAACCACGCCGTCACCTGGCTGGTCGGGCTGCTGCTGATGGCCCGGGCCGGCGCCGAGCTGACCACCGCCGGGACGGTCCCCTCGCTGCTGCTGCTGCAGAGCTGGATCCCCTCCCTGGAGGTGATCGGCGGGACGAACGGCCCGAGCTGGTCGCTCGCCTGCGAGGTGCTGTTCTACCTGAGCTTCCCGGTGATCCTGCCGCTGGTGAAGCGCATCCGGCCGGAGCGGCTCTGGCTCTGGGTGGGCCTGGTGACGGCGGCGCTGTTCGCCCTGCCGCTGCTCGCCCAGCTGCTCCCGGGGAGCCCGGACTCGCCCTGGCAGCCGCTCTCCTTCTGGCGGTACTGGTTCGTCTACTTCCTCCCGGCCTCCCGGCTGCCGGAGTTCGTGCTCGGCATCCTGCTGGCACGGATCGTCCGGACCGGGCGGTGGGTGGCGATCGGCTGGCCGGTGACGGTCCTGCTCGTCGCCGCCGGCTACGCACTGATGATCACGCTGCCGGACGCCTGGGGCATGGCCGCCCCGACCGCCCTGCCGGTCGCGCTGCTGATCGCCGCGGTCGCCGTCAAGGACGCCGCGGGGCTCGGGACACCGTTCGCCGGCCGGACCATGGTCTGGCTCGGCGAGGTCTCCTTCGCCTTCTACATGGTCCACTTCCTGGTCATCCAGTACGGACCGCTGGGCCTCGCGGCGACCGGATCGGCCGGCGCGAACACCTGGGACACCCCCGGTGCCCTGGGGGTCATGGGGATCACCCTGGCGCTGAGCATCGTCTTCGGCTGGGCGCTGTACCGCCTGGTCGAGGTGCCGGTGATGCGTCGATGGGGTCGGTCCCGGCCCGCTACCCGGCCCGGTACCCGGCCGGTTCCTCCGTCGGCTCCCCGGGCGGCGACCACCGCGGCCACCGCGCCCGCCGGAACCGCCGTACCCGCCGTACCCGCACCGGCCGCCACCGCGGCGGCCGAGTAACGGGCACCGGGGCGGGGCGCTACACCGGTACCGGTTCCGCCGCCTCCCGCCGGGCCGCCGCGACGATCCCCGCCAACGCGGCCCGGCTCGCCCCGAGCGACAGCATCTGCCGGTCCAACAGGTCCAGCCGGTGCTCCAGCACCTCCAGCATGCAGGGCGCCACCGAGCCGTCGCCGCCCACGCAGGGCAGCACGTCCCGGATGGCCCCGGTGGAGAGCCCCGCCCCCAGCAGGGCCCGGATGTTCCGGACCACCGCCGGCGCCTCCTCCCCGTACCGGCGGTGGCCGCCCTCGCGGCGGTGGGTCTCCAGCAGGCCCTGCTCCTCGTAGTACCGCAACAGGCGGACGCTGACCCCGGTCAGCGCCGCCAGCTCACCGATCCGCATGTGACACCCCTCACAACCACTTGAATCTCACACGAATGGGAGATTGTACCGTGACCAGCGTGACGAACACCGAGATCACCACCCAGATCGACCGCCAGTCCTTCGCTGTCGGAGGAGACCTGACGGTCCGCCGGATCGGCTACGGCACCATGCGCCTCGCCGACACCCCGGACATCAAGCCGACCGAGGCGATCGTCTGGCACGGCCCGACCCCGCGCGCCGCCGCCCTCGGTGTGCTGCGCGCCGCCGTCGAGCACGGCGTCCAGCTGATCGACACCGCCGACTCCTACGCCCTCGGCGCCGGCGAGGAGCTGGTCTCCGAGGCCCTGCACCCGTACGCCCAGGACGTCGTGGTCGCCACCAAGGTCGGCATGACCCGCCCGAGCCCCTCCGAGTGGGTCCCGGTCGGCCACCCGGCCTACCTCCGCCAGCAGGCCGAGCTGAGCCTGCGCCGGCTCCAGGTCGAGCGGATCGACCTGCTCCAGCTGCACCGGATCGACCCCGAGGTGCCGCTGGCCGACCAGATCGGCGCGCTCAAGCAGCTCCAGGACGAGGGCAAGGTCCGGCACATCGGGCTCTCCGAGGTCACCGTCGACGAGCTGAAGCAGGCCCTGGAGATCGCCCCGATCGCCTCCGTGCAGAACTGGTACAACCTGGCCACCCGCCAGCACGACGCGGTGGTCGACTTCACCGCCGAGCGCGGCATCGCGTTCCTGCCGTTCTTCCCGATCGCCATCGGCGGCCACGCGGGCGAGGACAGCCCGGTCTCCGAGGTCGCCCGCGAGATCGGCGCCACCCCGGCCCAGACGGCGCTCGCCTGGCTGCTGCACCGCTCGCCCAACATCCTGCCCATCCCGGGCACCACCTCCGAGAAGCACCTCGCGGAGAACCTGGGCGCGCTGGCCGTCGAGCTGACCCCCGAGCAGTACGCCCGCCTGGACGGCATCGCCGCCGCGGAGGCGGCCAAGGCCGCCGAGGCGGAGGCCGCGTCCGCGGCGTGACGTCCGCGGCGTGACTGCGGTGCGATGACCGCGGCGTGG
The DNA here is from genome assembly GCF_040611255.1 of Kitasatospora sp. NPDC002965. NCBI lineage: Bacteria > Bacillati > Actinomycetota > Actinomycetes > Kitasatosporales > Streptomycetaceae > Kitasatospora > Kitasatospora sp. NPDC002965. The sequence continues at coordinate 63,951 of NZ_JBEXNT010000015.1, forward strand.
TGACCGCGGTGCGATGACCGGCCCACCCGGCGGCGTGCTCCGCCGGGTGGGCCACCCGACCGGCAAGGGCCCCCGACCCCCGTGGGGGCCCTTGCCGTTTCCGCCTGTCCGGCCGGGCCCGCTGCCATCAGCAACGTCGCCGCCGTCACTGCCGTCGACGGCTTCCCCGGCGGGTCTCAGGACCGGCCCTCGGGCATCAGCCCCAGGTCGGTCACGTCCGCCGCCAGCGCCTTGAGCAGCGAGCCGGCCCGCTTGTCGTCCGGCCCCAGCGCGATCAACCGGTTCATCACGTACGAGACCCCCAGGCCGACCCGGGGCCACGCCTGGTTCGCCGAACCGCCGCCGCCGTCATGGCCGAAGGTCTCCCCGTCCGGGCCGGGCCGCTCGGCCGTCCGCAGCCGGTACCCGCCGCCGCCGTACGCCATCACCACGTCGATCAGCCGGTCCGTCTTGCGGGCGTACACGCCGCGCGCCTCGTCCATGGTCGTCCGGGAGAGCAGCAGCGGGGCGTCGTCCCGCGGGCGGACGGCGTCCTCGGCCAGGATCCCGTACAGCGTCGAGAACGCCCGGGCGGTGCCGCTCACGTTGATCGCCGGTATCAGCGCGGACCGGCGCTCCGGACGGCCCCAGACGCCTTCGTCGTCCGGGAACGGCTGCGGGTTCTGCCAGATCCGCCGGGTCAGCGGGTCGTCGCTGTGGAAGAAGCCGGTGAACTGGGGCAGGAAGTTGGTCCCGTAGGTGGTGCGGGCCAGCCGGGGCCAGTCGGCCGGGCCGGTGCCGTAGTGGATGTCGAGCCCCAGCGGCCCGGCGATCTCCTCGCGGAAGAACCGGTCCAGCGGGCGGCCGTCCACCCGGCGGATCAGCTCGCCGACGATCCAGCCGGCCGACAGCGGCCCATACAGGATGCCGTCGGCGCGCGGGTCGCTCTCCAGCTCCTGGGCGGCGATCAGCTTCGCCATCAGGACCGGGTCGTTGGCGTCGTCCTGGCTGACCGGGGCCCACATGCCGGGCAGCCGGCCGGTGAAGGTGACCACCTCCCGGACGGTCACCGCGGCCTTGCCGGCCGCCGCGAACTCGGGCCAGTAGTGGGAGACCGGGCGGTCCAGCTCGATCGCACCGCGGTCCACCAGCTTCAGCAGCGCGGTGACGGTGATGCCCTTGCTCCCGGAGAAGATCGTCTGGAGCGTGTCCCGCTCCCAGCGGGCGCCGGTCCGCGCGTCCGCCGTCCCGCCCCAGAGGTCCACCAGCGTCTCCCGGCCCAGGTGGACCGAGAACGCGGCGCCCAGATCGTCCCGTTCGAGCAGGTTGCGCTCGAACTCGGCACGGACCCGCTCGAATCCCGGGGCCACCCGGCCGGCGACGTGAACCTCGGACGTGATCGTCATGTGAACCAGCTCCGCTCGAATACGTGGGAGAAATTCCCGATCGGCCCAACAGCAGAACACAGTCGGCCGGAATCGTGAACGCCCGGAGCGCCGGTTTGGCACCTTGACAAAGTCCGCCGGAGCTCGTTGCCCCCACCGCCGGTCGGCCCCATTCTCGAATCAGCCGGCTACGGACAGTCGGCCGGGAAATCCCGCCGGGCCCACCGGCGGGATCCCTCGGAACGGGATCGAACGAAAGAGGATTCCCATGGCCAAGATTCCGGGCGCCCGGGCGGTCCACCACATCGCCTACACCGTGCCCGACCTCCGGCAGGCCGTCGACTTCTTCGTCGACGTCATCGGCGCCGAACTCGCCTACCGCCTCGGCCCGGTCGAGGACCCGGAGACCGACTGGATGGCCCGCAAGCTGAACGTCGACCCGCGGGCCTCCGCGAACATCGCCATGCTCCGCCTCGGCCCCAACGCCAACCTGGAGCTCTTCGAGTACACCGCCCCCGAGCAGGACCGCGAGCAGCCGCGGAACAGCGACATCGGCGGCCACCACTTCGCGATCTACGTGGACGACGTCGACAAGGCCGCCGACTACCTGCGCAAGCACCCCGGCGTCACCATCCTCGGCGAGCCCGAGACCATCGAGGACGGTCCGATCAAGGGCGACCGCTGGGTCTACTTCACCACCCCCTGGGGCATGAGCATGGAACTCATCAACATGCCCTCCGGAATGCCGTACGAACAGGCCACCGAAACCCGCCTCTACCTTCCCTCCGAATACTGGCCGGAGAGCTGACGGCCATGCCGGACAGCACGGAGACCAGAACGGCCGACGGCCCGCAGAGTTTCCCGGAAAGTCCTTCGTCGGCTTTTCCGAAGGACTTTCCGGAAAAGGATCGGGTCGCGCGGCAGGTGAATCACCCGGCGAATCGCCCGGCGTTCCTCGCCCTGGCGCTCACCGCCTTCGTCGTCGGCACGTCGGAGTTCGTCGTCGTCGGAATCCTCGGCCCGATCGCCGACGGTTTGGGGACCGGACTGGGCACGGTCGGCCTGCTGGTCACCGGCTACGCCCTGGGCATCTCCCTCGGCGGGCCGGCCCTCACCGCACTGACCCTCCGGCTGCCGCGCCGCACCCTGTTGCTCGGCGCGCTCGCCGCCTACGTGGCGGCGAGCGCCGGCGGGGCCGCCGCCGGGAACGTCGCCGTCCTGCTGGCCGCCCGCTGCGCGGCCGGGCTCGCCCACGGGGTGATCGTCGGCGCCGCCACCAGCGTGGCCGTCGCCCTGGCCGGCCCCGGCCGGCAGGGACGGGCCATCTCGCTGGTCTTCGGCGGCATCTCGGTCGCCACCGTGCTCGGCGTGCCGCTCGGCACGCTGGCCGGGCAGTGGCTCGGCTGGCGCGCCGCACTCGCCGCCGTCACGGTGCTCGGGGTACTCGCCCTGCTGGCCGTCCGGCGGACCGTCCCGCCGACCGCGGCCATGGGGGCGGCGAGCCTGGCCGGACAGCTCCGGGGCGCGCTGTCCGGCCCGGTCCTCGCCGTGCTGGGCATCGCCGTGGTGCTGTTCACCGGCCAGTTCACCGCGTACACCTACCTGGCCGGCTACCTGGAGGGCGTCACCGGCGTCACCGGCGGGCTGGTCGGCGCGTACCTGCTGGCCTTCGGGGCGGCCAGCGCCGTCGGCACCTTCACCGGCGGCCGGCTGGCCGACCGCCGGGCCGCCGGCACGCTCACCCTGGGCTGCGCCGGACTCTCCGCCGCACTGCTCGCGCTGCACCTGTTCGGCCGGTCCGGGGCCGCCGCCGCGGTGATCGTCGCGTGCTGGGGCCTGGTCGGCTTCGGTCTGGTCCCGGCCCTGCAGTCCCGGATCGTCGAACTCGCCGGCTCCGGCGGTGACTTCGCGGCCACCCTGGGTGTCTCGGCGGCCAACGCCGGAATCGCCGCAGGGGCCGCGCTCGGTGGCCGGACGGTCACCGCGCACGGGGTCGGGCCGGTGGTCCCGCTCGCCGCCGCGATCTGCCTGGCCGCCCTGGTCGCGGTAGCGGCCAGCGCGCGGCTGCGGCCCGCCGACCCCGCCGTTCGCCCCGCACCCTCCCCTCCACCCGCTCCCGGAACCGTGCCACCCACTCCGCACCCCCACCCCCTCGACCCGGAAAGGACCGTCCCCGCATGATCGGCACCCTGGAGCGCCCCCCGGTACGCACCGCCACCGGCCTCGGCGTCTGGTACCAGCACACCCCGTCCGGCGCCGCCGGCCACGACCGGATCCGCCGCCTCGCCGAAGCCGGCCGGATCACCTCCGTCGCCCTCACCGGACCGGTCCCGGAGAGTGAACTCCGCCTGCTGTGCGACGTGTTGCTCCCCGTGTACAAGCGCAGCGAAGGACGCGACGGACTGGTCTCCGTACCGGTCGCCGCCCGGACCCGCGCCGCCACCGCCCAACTGCACGCCGCCCGCCGGCTGGCCGCCACCGTCGCGCGGCCCAACCTGCTGGCCGCCCTGCCGGCCTCCGACGCGGGCGTCGCCGCCCTGACCCCGCTGCTCGGCGAGGGCATCGGCGTCCGGCTCGGCCCGGTGCACTCCGTCACCCGCTACCGGCAGGCCGTCCGGGCCCACCTCGACGGGCTCGAACTCGCCCGCTGGCGCGGCCTCGACCTCACCACCCTCGGCTCCGTCGCAGCCTTCGGCGTCGGCGGCATCGACGTCGAGATCGACGCCCTGCTCGACCGGGCCGGCAGTCACGAGGCCAAGGCCCTGCGCGGCATGGCCGGAACCGCCACCGCCCGGCTGGCCCGCAGAATCCACGCCGACGCCCACGATCCCGACGCCTCCGCCCGCTGGCGCGCCCTCACCGCGGCCGGCGCCCGACCGCAACAACTGGTCTGGACGCAGCTCTACCACGGCGTCCCCGGCCACCGGACCGCCGACTACCTGGACGGGCTCGCCGCGCCCGGCGACACGGTCGAACTGTGCACCCCGGCCCTGGAGTCGATCGACGGGCCGCTCCCCGCGCGGGCCCCGCAGAGCCGGCGCGAGGAGGCGGAGGCGCACGCCTTCACCGAGCGGCTGGTCGCCTACCTGCGGTGGTTCGACATCCGGCACGAGTCCGTCCTGCACGAGCTCGACGCCTCCCACGCCCACCACTAGCCGGTCGGTCACGTCCGGCCCCACTGCCCCGGCCCCACTGCCCCCGGCCCGGCTGCCCCCGGCCCGACCCGCCCCAGGAGGGGAACCCGCTCATGGCACCGCAGCTCCACCTGGACGTCGCACCGCCCGCCGCACCCGACGTCGCGCCACCGCCCGTGCCCCGTATGGCCCTCGCCACCGGCGTGGTGGCGCTCGGCGGCCTGCTGTTCGGCTTCGACACCGGCGTCATCTCCGGTGCGCTGCTGTTCCTCAAGGACCAGCTCGCGCTGAACGCGTTCCAGGAGGGCGCGGTCATCTCCGCGCTGCTGCTCGGCGCGGCGGTCGGTGCGCTGGCCGGCGCCCGGCCGGCCGACCGCTTCGGCCGCAGGAAGGTGCTGATCGGCGTCGCCGCCACGTTCACCGTCGGACTGCTGCTCGCCACCCTGGCCCCCGACTTCTGGACCCTGCTGGCCGCCCGGGCCGTCCTCGGCCTCGCGGTCGGCAGCGCTTCGACGGTCGTGCCGCTCTACCTGGCGGAGATCGCGCCGCCGAGGCTGCGGGGGCGGATGATCACGGTCAACCAGATCCTGCTGACCGTGGGCATCCTGGTGTCGTACCTGGTCAACCTGGCCTTCGCGGACGCCGCCGACTGGCGGGCCATGTTCGCGGTCGGGTTGGTGCCGTCCGTGGCGATGCTGATCGGGACGCTGTTCATCCCGGAGACGCCCGCCTGGCTGGACGGCCGCACCCGGACGGCGCGGACCGAGCGGCCGCGCGCCCTGCTCACCACCCCGGGGGCGCGGGCCGCGCTGGTCATCGGGGTGACGCTGGCGGCGGTGCAGCAGTTCGGCGGAATCAACTCGATCATCTACTACGCGCCGAGCATCATGGCCCGGGCCGGGCTTCCGGCCACCGACTCGATCGGCTACTCGGTGGCGATCGGCACGGTGAACGTGGTGCTCACGATCGCCGCGATCCCGCTGATCGACCGCGTCGGGCGACGCCCGCTGCTGCTCTGGTCGCTGGGCGGCATGGCGGTCTCGCTGGTGGCGCTGGGCGCGGCCCTCGGGCCTCAGCAACCGGGGCCGGTCGCCGACACGGTCGCCCTGGTCGCGATGACGTCGTACGTGGGGGCGTTCGCGATCGGGCTGGGGCCGGTGTTCTGGATCCTGGCGGCCGAGATCTTCCCGCCCGAGTCGCGGGCGCGGGGGACGGGCCTGTGCGCACTGGTCAACTGGGCCGCCAACTTCGTGGTCGGCCAGGCCTTCCTGCCGACGGCCGATGCGATCGGTGAGCGCTGGGTGTTCTGGTTCTTCGCGGCGGTGTCGCTCGGGGCGGTGCTGTTCGTGGCACGGAAGGTGCCGGAGACCAAGAACCGGTCGCTGGCGGACATCCAGCACGCGCTGGCCGCCCGGTGAGCGCCCCCGAGGAGGAGCGGCCCACCCCGCTCGCGGAGGGCGCGACCGCCCTGGCCCGCTGGCGCGCGGGCGTGCCGCCCCCGCCGGAGGAGGCCGGGGAGGAGAGGTAGCCGGAAGGCCCCGCCCGGTCGGGCGGGGCCTTCCGGCACCAAGCATCAAACCTCTCCGAACTCCCCGGCCCGGACGGCAGCGACGAAGGCGGCGAAGGCAGCGGCCGGAAAGAGGAGAGCGGGGCCGTGGGGGTCCTTGGAATCGCGGACGGGAACGATGCCGGGGAGTTCGGGGGCAATCTCGACACACGTGCCCCCGTTGTCGCTGTACGTGCTCTTGCACCACCGGGCAGTCGTGAGGTCGACACGCGTCATCCGGGAGCCCTTCCACAAGGGAGTTGGTACCAGCACCGTTCACGGTACGCGCGCCGAACGACCGGGTGAATCCCAGAACCGGCCGAGTACGACGATGGCCCTGACCGGTGAACGGTCAGGGCCATCGGGCGATGGCGATCAACCCTCGCCGAATTCGCCGGCCTGGAGGGCAGTGACGAAGGAGCGCCACCCATCGACAGGGAAGACGAGCGCAGGACCGGATGGGTCCTTGGAGTCACGGACGGGGACGAGGTCGGAAGAACCGAGCGCTACCTCAACGCAGTTGCCGCCCTGCTGGCTGTACGTGCTCCTGCGCCAGTGAGAGATGGTGCGGTCGATGCCTGCCATCCGATGGCCCTTCGGCGGGGGAGTCAGCTCTGCCACAAGCCAAGGTACGTGCACCGAACAACCAGGCACACCCCTAGAACCCGCCGAGTACGACGATGGCCCTGACCGGTGAACGGTCAGGGCCATCGGGCGATGGCGATCAACCCTCACCGAATTCGCCGGCCTGGAGGGCAGTGACGAAGGAGCGCCACCCATCGACAGGGAAGACGAGCGCAGGACCGGATGGGTCCTTGGAGTCACGGACGGGGACGAGACCGGGGAAGCCAGGCGCAATCTCGACACAGTTCCCACCGTTGCCACTGTGTCGCGACTTCACCCATCGAGCGCCGGCCAGGTTGATAGGCGTCATTCAAGGTCCTTCCGAACAGCGCGGATCATGGCCAGTGAGGCCGCCGTGGACAGCGACTCCACCTGGAGCTGATCGTAGTCCGCTTCCCACGCCGCGATAGTGGTACGACCTCTCTCCAGATACCCCCGCAACTGCGACTCGGCATACCCCACCACAGTCCGGTCAGGCAGCGTGAGCAGCACCAGAGGAAGCACAAATGGACGTTGCTCGGCCAGTTCGAACGGTGCGATCTGGGCAGTGATGTTCGGCCGCCCTGCCAACCGTTTGAGGTGATCGAGCTGTTCGCACATCACCGCGCGCCCGCCGATCGGCCGGAGGAGGCAACTCTGCTCCAGGACCGCCTGGATGGTCGGCGGGACCTTCTGCTCAAGCAGCCGTTGTCGATGAATCAGGAACGCCACCCGTTCACTGGTCTGCGCCTGACCCAAGCTGCCACGCCGGACATTCGCTGCTTCCAGAGCGGCTGCGTACGCCTCCGTCTGAAAGAGTCCGGGGATCACGCCCAGCTCAAAGGTGCGAAGCCGTCGGCACCTGGACTCCGCATCCGCGAACTCGGCGAATCCCTCAAGCAGGCTGGCTCGCGTGTATCGCCGCCACAGCTCTAGGAAAGTACCGCCAGTCTGAAACACGTCGTCAGCTCGAACCGCGAAGTTAGAAGTTACCGGCTTCTTCGCTCGTTCGATCTAGGAGACCATGGCATCCGAGAATCCCATTCGTCGCCCGAGTTCGGCCTGCGACCATCGCATGGCCCTCCTCGACCTGCGGAGTTCTATGCCAAGGCGGACGAGCGGCGACAACGTTGCGTCATGATCGTTAAATTCCAAGGGCGTTGCCACCCCTAACCAATCCGGACGGTCAAGGGTTAGATGCTGGTCATCGTAGGCCAGGGCAGGTCACCATGGCTACACCCCGTGAGAGATCCGGGACCCTGTGTGACCAATGGAGCCCCCATGCCCAGTTGCCCCCGCATGCCCGTGTACACCCCCGTCGTCGGGGAGGTGGTCCGTGACTTCGGGTGCCGTGTCCCCGCCGGTGGGGTGCTCGAAGGCGTCTACATGGACACCCTCGGCGGCCTCGCCTACCTCCGCCACGAGGGCGGCGGCTGCGAGTGGACCACCAGGCCCGAACTCGTCCGCCCCCTGCGCTCCGTCCTCGCCACCGACTACGTCGACGCCCGACACCTCCCCGAAGCCGTCAACTTCGTCTACTGGGGCGGCCGACTCACCCCCGCCCAGGAATCCACCGTCGCCCGCCACCGCCCGCCCCACACCATCACCGCCGTCCACTGGCTCCACCGCGCCCAACTCACCGACGCCATGACCCCCGACCAACACCACCGCACCACCCAGGCCCTCGACGCCCTCGCCCGGGGCGCCCACCTCCCCTTCCTCCTCCGCGGCATCCCCGCCGAGTAGCCCGAACCACCGGCGACCCACCCGGCTACCCGGCTACCGGCGGGCGGTCGGCCCGGACGAGTCTGCGGAGGGCGACCGCCTCAGCCGCACAGGGCCGCCGTCTGCACCTGCGCCGCACCCGGGCCCAGCGGGACGGGCACCTCGTCCTTCAGGTCCGCGCCGAGGTCGTAGACGTTGAGGGCGAGGACCAACTGCCGCTCACCGTCGACGGTGCTGAACGACAGGCTCATGAAGCCGGGGCCGCCGCCGTCGGTCGCCCAGGTGCTGACCTGTTTGGCGTCCGGACCCGTGCCGCAGGTCACCTCCCTGCGCTGCACGCCCAGTCCGTACGCCGGCCCGCCCGTGAACTTCACCGTGGTCAACAGCTCACGCTGCTGGGCCGGGCGCAGCAGCTTGCCGCCGAACAGGGCCCGGTGGAACCGGGCCAGGTCGTCGACGGTGGAGATCATGGCGCCGGCGGTCCAGTCGTACGACGGGCTGAACCGGGTCACGTCGCGGCCCGCGAGGTCGTACCCGTGCAGGTGGGGGCCGCGGATGTCCGGGTCGGTCACGGGGAAGGAGGTGTTCCTGAGGCCGAGCGGGACAAGGATCCGTCGGTGGATCTCGGAGGGCGCGCTGTGGTGCGTGACCGCCTCGATCACCAGCCCGGCGAGCAGGTAGTTGGTGTTGGAGTACGCCCAGCCGCTCCCGGGCGGCGTGAACGACGGCGTGTGCCGGACTGCGCGGGCGATCACCTCCCGCGGGGTGTAGACGTAGCCCCACTCGTGGCGCTCCAGGTAGGGGGCGAAGAACTCCGGCTCGTCGGTGGGGTCGTAGATGCCCGAGGTGTGGTTGAGCAGCTGCCGGACGGTGATGGCGTTGCCGTCGTTGCCGTTCCCGCCGACCACGCCGGGCAGCCACTTCTCCACGCTGTCGTCGAGCGAGAGCCGCCCCTCGCCCTCCAGTTGCAGGAGCACCGTCGAGACGAACGACTTGGTGTTGCTGGCGATCCGGAACCGCTGGTCCGGTCGGGCCCGCTCGCCGGTCGCCGTGTCGGCGAGCCCGGCCGCCGTCCGTGACTCCCGCTCCCCCTGCCTGGCGTACGCGACGGCGGCCGGGAATCCGTCCGCGACCGTCTGTTCGACGGCCGCCCTGAGACCGGCGGGGGGCGCGGCCGACGCCCGCTCCCCCGCAGCGGCGGCAGTCGGGAAGAACCCCGAGACCGCCATCGCGCACGTCCCCGCCAACAGTGCTGCGGCCCCCGCACGTGCCTTCACCGATCACTCCCTTGTCGCTGTCGCCCTGGGTCGTTCGCGCTCCAGCCTGCCGCGCGGCCGCACCGCCGCCCATCCTGCTGACGCCATGATCGACACGGGGGCTGTCCCCACCCCCTGCGGGACGCGAAGGCCGGCTCCCGCTTCACCCGGAAGGTGGCGCTCACCGGCAAGAACGGTGCCGTGGACCTGCCGTGCTCCGGTCCCGGGGAGGGCAGTGCCCAAGATCGGAAGCGGGACGGCCGCCGGAGGCGAGAGCCTGCTCACCGCCACCTCCGAGTACAGCGACGACGCCTTCGGCGCGAGTCGCCTCGACGGCGACGGCGTGCTCCCTCAGAACAGCGCGGCCAGCTCCGTCCGCGCGGCGATCCCCAGCTTCGGGTAGGCCTTGTAGAGGTGGTGTCCCACGGTCCGGGGGCTCAGGAACAGCTGCGCCGCGATGTCCCGGTTGGTCAGCCCCGCGGCGGCCAGCCGGGCGATCTGCAGCTCCTGCGGGGTGAGCACGGTGAGCACGCCCGGCGGCGCCCCGGCCGCCGCCGGGGCCGCCCCGCCGGTGGCGGTCAGCTCGCCGCGGGCCCGGTCCGCCCACGGCCCGGCACCGAGCCGTTCGAAGGTCTCCAGCGCCACGCCCAGGTGCGGCCTGGCATCCGTTCGGCGCCGTTCCCGGCGCAGCCACTCCCCGTACAGCAGGGCCGTCCTTGCCTGTTCGAACGGCCGGTCGGTCCCCTCGTGCAGCGCGAGCGCGGCCAGGTACGCGGACTCGGCCGACTGGTGCGGCCCGAGCAGCGCCTGGCAGCGCAGCCGGAGCGCCTCCGCCCAGGGCGTCCCCGCCGCCCCCGCCCAGCGGGCGAACCGTTCGTACGGCTCGGCCGCCCGCCCCGGGGCCCCCAGCCGCACGACGGCCTCGACCAGGTCGGGCACCGCCCGGGTGGCGCTGACGTGGTGCCGGTACGGCCCGGTGGTGAGCGTGTGCAGCCGGTCGGCGGCGACCCCCGCCCGCCCCCTCCCGAGGTCGAGCAGGGCGATCCCCCAGTGCGCCCAGGGCGCGCCGGCGGCGGGCGCCGGAGAACCGGAGTCGAGCGCCTCGTCGGCCAGCTCCGTGCACCGCTCGTCCGCGCCGCCGAGCGCGGCGACACAGGACAGCAGGGCCGCCAGCTGGCTGGTCCACTGGCGCTGTCCGGTGTCGCGGGCCAGGGTGAGCGCCTCGGTGGCAGTGACCTCGGCATCGCGGTGGCGGCCGTGGAACAGCTCCGCCTCGGCGAGGAAGAACTGGAGCGTGGGCAGGACCCCGACGGTTCCCTTGGCCCGGGCCTCCGCCACCAGCTCGGAGGCCAGTTCGAGGGTCTCGGCGTCCCGGCCGAGGATCAGGGTCGCGCCGCACAGCTGGACCAAGTCGCTCGGGCTCTCCGCACCGGCCTTGCGGGCGGCCTCGACGGTCTCTCGGAGCACCGGCACCGGATCCGCCGGGCGGTCCAGAACGGGCAGGACGGCGGCGGGCAGGTGGCGGGCCAGCGGCGCGAGCGGCTCCTCCGGCGCGAGCGGCAGCGCCGCCAGCCGGTCGAGCACCGTGGCGACCGCCTCCTCGCCCACGTACCAGGCGGGATGGAACGCCTGGAGCAGCATCCGGGCGGCGTGGGCCGGCTCGATGTCGGTGGCCGCGGCGTCGAGCAGTAGCCGGTAGGCGGCCGGGTAGGACCCGCGCCAGAAGTGTGCGACCGCCCGGACCTGGTCCAGCAGAGCGTGCGCGAAGACGCTGTCGGTCCGCGCCCGGGCCCGGTCGGCCAGTTCCTCGGCCTGCGCCAACTTGCCTTCCTCGGTGGCTGCTTCGGCGGCCAGCACGAGCCGCCGGGTGGCTCCGTCGCGGTCCGGGGTGAGCCGGGCCGCGCGCTCGTACGCGGCGGCGGCGCCACCGTGGGCACCCCGGGACTCGGCCCGGACGGCGGCCCGTTCCAGCGCGTCCGCGAGATCGGCGTCGGGACCGGTGGCGGCGAGGACCAGGTGCCAGGTGCGGCGGTCGCCGTCCTCCAGCGCCTCGCCGATCATCCGATGGGCCGTCAGGCGCTGTTGCAGGGGTGCACGTTGGAGGACGGCGGCACGCAGGAGCGGATGCCGGAAGGAGAGCCGGCGGTCGGCGCCGACCGTGACCAGTCCGGCCTGTTCGGCGGGCGCCATCGTGTCGGCGCCGGCCCCGAGGGCGGCGGCGGCCGACAGGACGACGTCGAGGTCGCCGTTCTCCTCCGCGGCGGCGACCAGCAGCAGCGTCTGGGTGGCCGGCGGCAGCCCGGTGACCTGGCCGTGGAAGGCGATCTGCAGCCGGCTGGTGAGCGCCAGCCCTCCGGCGTCCGACTCGGCTTCGGTGAAGGGGAGTTCGACGAGGGCGAGCGGGTTCCCGGCGGCCTCGGCGAGCAACCGGCGGCGGACCGGATCGGCGATCCCTCCGGCGGCCCGGGCGTCCAGCAGCCGTTCGGCGTCCGGCCCGGCGAGGCCGGCCAGGCGCAGTTCGGGGAGCCCGGCGAGCGGCAGGGCGTCCGCGCCGCCTGCGGTCGGGAGCGCGTCCCGGGCTGCGAGCAGCAGGGCGACGCCCTCCGCCTGGAGACGGCGGGCGGCGAGCAGCAGCGCGTCCAGCGAGGCGCGGTCCAGCCACTGCACGTCGTCGACGACGCACAACAGAGGCTTGTCGGAGGCGAGTTCGGCGAGCAGTCCGAGGGTCGCCAGTCCGGTGAGCAGCCGGTCGGTGGGCGCACCGCCACCTTCCCCCAGTCCGAACGCACCCTCCAGGGAGCGTCGTTGCGGAGCGGGAAGGGCGTCCAACCGGTCCAGCCCCGGCCCGAGCAGCAGGCTCAGTCCGGCGAAGGGGAGTTCGGCCTCGTACTCGACCCCGGTCGCGCGGACCACCCGGAACGCCCGGCCCGCCGTCGCGACCGCGTACTCCAGCAACGCGGTCTTGCCGATGCCCGGTTCACCACGGAGCACCAGCACCCCGCTGCGGCCGTCCCCCGCCCCGTCGAGCAGCGCGTCGACCGCGGCCTGCTCCCGTTCCCGCCCGTACAGCGTCCCCATGCCCCCGACCCTACTGGCGCGGCCTACGTAGGCCCCTACCTATCCGTGACGGATTCGCCCGCCGTCCGCCGTCCGTACCTTCGTGAACAGCGGGAACGACCCGCCCCACCGGGGCCGATCGGCCCACCGGACAAGGGAGAAGAACCATGAACGCCATCCAGCCGACCGACCTCCAGCAGCTCGCCGAGCGTTACCTCGCCGTCTGGAACGAGACCGACCCGACCGCCCGCCGGAAGCTGATCGACGAGGTGTGGGCCGAGGACTGCCGGTACACCGACCCGCTGGCCGCGGTCACCGGCCGCGAGGGCGTCGACGCGCTGATCGGCGCCGCCCAGGGGCAGTTCCCCGGCCTGGTGTTCACCCTCGGCCCGGTCGACGCGCACCACGACATCGCCCGGTTCACCTGGAACCTGGGGCCGGCCGGCGCGGAGCCGCTGGTGATCGGCTTCGACGTGCTGGTGGCCGACCCGGAGGGCCGGATCGCCTCCGTGCACGGCTTCCTGGACCGCGTCCCGGGCGCCTGAGCCGCCGTCGTGCCGCCTGCGGGGGCGGCCACACACCCGGTCCGCCCCCGCCACCGCCCCGGCCCTCGGTGGCTGCGAGCCCCGACCTCCGACGACGCCCCCGCCAGCGCCTCCCCCCTCCGACGACGCCCCCTCCCGCCCCTGAGGAGCACCTGCCGTGAGCACCGCCCTGCGCACCGTCCTTCGCACCGCCCCCCGCCCCCGCCCGGGCGGCCCGGACAGCCCGGCCGACGGCGCGGCCCCCGCACCCCGGGGCCTGCTGCCCGTCGTCCTCACCGCCACCTTCATGACCGCCCTCGACGTCTTCGTGGTCAACGTCGCCATACCCTCCGTCCAGGCCGATCTGAGAGCCGGACCCGCCGCCGTCCAGTGGGTGGTGGCCGGCTTCGGCCTGGCCCTCGCCGCCGGCCTGATCACCGCCGGGCGGCTCGGCGACCGCTACGGGCGCCGCCGGGTGTTCGGCCTCGGCCTGGCCCTGTTCACCCTCGCATCCGTGGCCTGCGGCCTCGCCCCGACGGCGGGTGCCCTGGTCGGCGCCCGGGTCGCGCAGGGACTGTCGGCGGCGCTGATGGGCCCGCAGGTGCTGGCGATCCTGCGCACCGCGTTCAGCGGGGCCGCCCAGGCCCGGGCGTTCGCGATGTACGGGCTGACCATGGGGCTCGGCGCGGTGTTCGGGCAGCTGATCGGCGGGGTGCTGATCCGCGCCGACCTGTTCGGCCTGGACTGGCGCAGCTGCTTCCTGATCAACCTGCCGGTCGGCCTGGCCGCCCTGGCCCTGGTCCGCCGCTGCCTGCCGGAGTCGCGTGCCCCGCAGCGGCCCGGGCTGGACCCGGTGGGCGTGCTGCTGGTCACGACCGGGCTGACCGGCCTGGTGCTGCCGCTGATCCAGGGCCGCGAGGCGGGCTGGCCGCTCTGGACGTGGCTCTGCCTGGCCGGCTCGGCCGCCGTGCTCGCCGTCTTCGGGGTCCACCAGTACCGGACGGGCCGGTCCGGCTCGCCGCTGGTCGACACCCGGCTCTTCCGCACCCGCGCCTTCACCGCCGGGCTGTTCGCCCAACTGGCCTTCTGGCTCGGCCAGGCGTCCTTCTTCCTCGTGCTCGCCCTCTACCTGCAGCCGGGCCGCGGTCTGGACGCGCTCGGGGCCGGCCTGGTGTTCACCGCGATCGGTGCCGGCTACCTGCTCACCTCGACCACCGTGCACCGTTTCGTGGCCCGGCTCGGCCGGCAGGCGATCGCACTGGGCGGGCTGCTGATGGCCGCCGGACTGGGACTGCTCGGCCTCGCCGTGTACGCGGCCGGGGACACCGGCAGCGTCTGGTGGCTTGCGCCCGGACTGTTCGTGGACGGCCTCGGGATGGGTCTGGTGATCGCCCCGGTGACCTCGACGGTGCTGGCCTGCGTCGAGCCGCGGCTGGCCGGTTCGGCGGCGGGTGTGGTGGCCACCGTCCAGCAGGTGGCCGGGGCGCTCGGCATCGCGCTGATCGGCATCCTCTACTACGGGGCGGCGGACCCGGCCACCGCGTTCGGCGTCAGCGTCGGCGCGCTGGCGGTGCTGGAGCTGCTGCTGGTGGGCCTGGTGCAGCTGCTGCCCCGCCGAACGGCCTGAGCGGAAACCGCGGCCGGGACCAGGGGCGGGAAGCCGATCGGGAAACGGAAGACGAACAGGTACGGAAGCGGGAGCGAGGACGTGGCGGAGGAGAGACGGGCGGGCGCGGGGGCGGGAAGGGTCCGCTCCCGCGCCCGCCCCCGTTCCGTTCCCGCCCCCCGATCGGGTTGGATGGGTGGATGAGCGAGGAGAAGAGCGCCGTTCCGGCGTGGGAGCAGCGGTTCAGGGCGGCACGGGTCTCCCTGCCGGACTGGGCGGAGGACGCCCCCGACCGGGCGCTGTACGTGTCCAACGCCAGCGGCACCTACGAGATCTACGCCTGGGACCGCGCCACCGACACCCACCGGCGCGTCACCGACCGGCCGAACGGCACGACCGACGCCGAGCTGTCCCCCGACGGCGCGTGGATCTGGTGGTTCGACGACAGCGACGGTGACGAGTTCGGCATCTGGCGCCGCCGGCCCTTCGAGGGCCGCCCCGAAGGCTCGACCGGCCCCGACGAGGAGGCCGTCCCCGGCCTCGACCCGTCCTACGACGCGGGCCTGGCCCTCGGCCGGGACGGCACCGTCGTGGTCGGCCGGTCCACCGACGAGCACGGCACCACCCTGCACCTGCGACGGCCCGGGGCGACCGAACCGGTCGAGATCTACCGGCACGCGGAGTACGGCGGCGTCGGCGACCTCAGCCACGACAGCACCCTGCTGGCCATCGACCACACCGAGCACGGCGACGCGATGCACGGGGCGATCCGGGTGGTCCGCCTCTCCGACGGCGCGACCGTCGCCGAGCTGGACGAGGTCACCGGGCACGCGGAACCGCGCGGTGTGGCCTGCATGGGCTTCGCCCCGGTCGACGGTGACACCCGGCTGCTGGTCGCCCAGCAGCGCACCGGCCGCTGGGAACCGATGATCTGGGACGTCGCGACCGGTGTCGAGACCGCGCTGCCGCTCCGCGACGAACAGGGCCGCGAACTGCCCGGCGACGTCTCCGCCCAGTGGCGGCCCGGCGCCCGGTCCCTGCTGATCGAGCACGAGTACGAGGCGCGCAGCGAGCTGTTCTCGTACGAGCTCGACGGCCCGGACGGCCCGGGGAGCGCCAAGGGCGTGCTGACCCGGCTCGACACCCCGCGCGGCACGGTCAGCGGCGCGACCGCCCGGCCGGACGGCACCGTGGAGTTCCTCTGGTCCTCCGCCGCCGAGCCGTCCGCGGTCCGTTCCACCGCCGGCGGCGTGGTGCTGCGCGCACCCGGCGCGGTGCCGCCCGCCTCCGTCCCGGTCGAGGACGTCTGGGTCGACGGCCCCGGCGGCCGGGTGCACGCGCTCGTCCAGCGGCCGTCCGGGGCCGGTCCGGCGGACGGCCCGTTCCCGACCGTCTTCGAGGTGCACGGCGGCCCGACCCACCACGACAGCGACTCCTTCGCCGCCGGCCCGGCCGCCTGGCTGGACCACGGCTTCGCGGTGGTCCGGGTCAACTACCGCGGCTCCACCGGCTACGGCCAGGCCTGGACGGACGCGCTGCGCGAGCGGGTCGGCCTGATCGAGCTGGAGGACATCGCGGCCGTCCGGGAGTGGGCGGTGGCGAGCGGCCTGGCCGACCCGGACCGGCTGGTGCTGTCCGGCGGTTCCTGGGGCGGCTACCTCACCCTGCTCGGCCTCGGCGTGCAGCCGGAGCTCTGGAGCCTCGGCGTCGCCGCCGTCCCCGTCGCGGACTACCTGACCGCGTACGACGACGAGATGGAGGCGCTGAAGGCGATCGACCGCACGCTCTTCGGCGGAACGCCGGAGGAGGTGCCCGAGCGCTGGACCGCCTCCTCCCCGCTGACCTACGTGGAGCGGGTGCGGGTCCCGGTCTACATCAGCGCCGGGGTGAACGACCCGCGCTGCCCGATCCGGCAGATCGACAACTACGTCGAGCGGCTGGAGCAGCTGGGCAAGGTGCACGAGGTGTACCGGTACGACGCCGGGCACGGTTCGCTCGTCGTCGACGAGCGGATCAAGCAGCTGCGGCTGGAGATCGACTTCGTCGGTCGGCACCTCGGCACGGGCGGCGTCGGAGAGAATCGGTAGAAGACGGCGGAGAGGGACGGGGGGAACGTGTGAGACGCCTGCTGGCGATCATGGGGGTGGGGGTGGCCGGGGCCCTGGTGCTCACCGGCTGCTCGGGCCAGGACGGCGACGACGGGGGCGGGGGCGGGGGGTCGGCCTGCCCGCCGCCCGCCTCCTCACCGTCCTCCTCACCGACGACCACGAGTTCGCCGACGGCCCCGTCCAAGGCCACGGCGACCGTGGCCGCCGCCGCGGCCGTCGTGGTGCGGGCGGCCTTCCGCACGACCGAGCTCGGCGCAGCCGAACGCGGCCCGGAGGGCGCTGCGGGGTCCGTGGCGAGTTCAGTGGCAGGGTCCGTGGCGTCGACCGTGGCGTCGACCGTGACGGAGGGCGCGCCGCACGGCGGCACGGTGCTGCTGGCCAAGTCGGGCTCGTCCGGCTCCAAGAGCTCGTCGGGTTCCAAGAGCTCGTCCGGCTCGAAGGGCTCCAAGAGCGGCCGCAAGGCCCGCCACCACACCGACACCTACGACTCGGACGACGACAACGCCGGCGGGAACGGCAGTGGCAGCAGCCGGCGGTGCGACAACCCGCCGCCGACCGTTTCGCCGTCCCCGTCGGCCACGTCGTCGGGCCCGTCGGCTCCGCCCGCTCCGTCCGGGGCGCCGACCCCGCCCGCACCGGTGGTGCCGAGCGCACCCGCCGTTCCGTCCAAGCCCGTCGTACCGCCGGTGAAGCCCACGCGCTGAGCCGGCCGTCCGGTCAGTCGAGGACCGGGTCCAGTCCCAGGGCCCGGTCCTGCTCGGCCTCGGCCTCGCGGCGCAGCAGGCGGAACCACATGAACACCACGAAGCCGCCGAAGACGAACCACTCCAGCGTGTAGCCCAGGTTCTGGAACGCCCGCAGGCTCAGTCCGTTGCCGCCCTGCGGCTGCACCGTCGGCACCGTGGTCAGCCCGGCCGGCGCGTCGTCGGCGGACACCCAGCCGTCGTACCAGCCCTCGTAGGAGAGCTTGTTGACCAGGGCGGCCCGGTTGATCGTGCCGAGCTGTCCCTCCGGGAGCCCGCCGGCCACCGCACCGCCGCTGCCGCTGGTCTCGCCGGCCTGCAGCCGGCCGGTCACCGTCACCACGCCGGCGGGCGCGGCACCGGCGGCCGTGGTCGTGGTCGTGGTCGTGGAATCCGCGACCGTGGAGGCGCCGGCGGGCATTCCGGTGGCGGGCACCGCTTCAGCCGGTGTCCCGGCCGCCCAGCCGCGGACCACCGCGACGGTCCGCCCGTCCGGCGTGCGCAGCGGGGTCAGCACGTAGTAGCCCTGCTTGCCGTCCAACACCCGGTTGGGCACGAGCAGTTGGTGTTCCTGGTCGAAGGTGCCGGTCACCGTCACGGCCTGGCCGACGGTGTCCGTGGTGACCTGCGGCCGGTCGGCGCCGAGCACCTCACCGAGCGGCCGGGAAGCACCGGCGTCGTTCACCGACCGGCTGATCTCCTCCTGCGAGGCGACCTTGTCCTCGAACCGACCGAGCTGCCAGGAGCCGAGCCAGACGCACACCGCGACGGCCGCGACGGCCAACGCGGTGCCGCTCAGCCAGCGCGGGGTGAGGAGGAACCGGTACACACCCCCACGGTAACCACTCCTCACACGCCGCCCGACCCCAGGCCCCCCGCCCGGCCCGGACACCACCCCCCGGAGCGGAAAGTCGGACCGGCCGGCGTCCCCCGCCGCGAGGCCCCGCCGGTCCGCGCCACAACCGCCCAGGACGCCGTCCTGCGCCCCCTCGCCGCGTCCCCTACTCCCCTACTCCTGCTGCTTCCTCTCACCACTGCCCGGCGCCCGGCCCCGCGTGCGGCGCCCCGGGACCGCTCCCGCACTCACCCCGACGAGGGCGAGGCGCTCGGAGCCGGGAGCGCCGACGGAAGCGGGTCGGGCGCGGTGCGGTAGACCGTGCCCGCGCAGACGCCCGGGAGGACGGCGACGGACGCGGGCGGGTTGCCCGGCGCCGGGGTGTAGGCCAGCGTGACGCTCGTCAACGGCTTGCCGGGCCCGGCAGTCGAGGTGGCCGACGGACTCGGCGCACCGGTCGACGGGGGTGTCGTCGCAGTGCTCGGCGGCGGCTCCGCGCTCGTCCCCGCGGTGAAGCCGGCCTCCGGGGCCGACCCGGTGGACAGGCGCGGCCCGCTCGTCGATCCGGTCGGGCCGGCGCTCAGCAGGCCGGAACCCGTCCCGCCGCTCGCACCCGCGCCCGCGCCCGTTCCCGCACCGCCGCTCGCGCCGCCGGCCGATCCCGGCGCCGCACCGGTGCCCGCGCCCGGCCCAGGAGCGGCGCCGCCACCCGCCGTACCGCCGGCCGTCGCGCTGCCGGTGCTGCCGCCGGTGGCTCCGCCCGTCGTGCTCTGCCCGGGGCCGGCGGAGGCGCTCGGCGAGGTCGTCCCGCCGGGCGTCGGGCAGCCGACGGCGTCCGGCACCCACCCGAAGTCCACCCGGTACCCGGCCCGGGGCGCGAGCACGAGACCGTCGGTGCCGCCGCCCGTCCCCGCCGCGGGATCCGTCGAGCGCGAGGGCAGCCCGGTCGCCGGACCGCCCGCCGTGTGATCGGCGATCCGGATCCGCCCGGACTCCGTCCCGACGGTGCCGGTGACCGTGACCGAACCGGGCCCGCCGAGCCGGCAGCTGTGCGCGGACGTGTTGGTCACCGTGAAGTACCCGTAGATCCGGCCGTCGGGGTCGGCCGTACCGACCTGGGCGGTGCCCTGCCCGAGATCGCCACGGGTGCAGAGCGGCATCGGCCCGCTCTCGCCGCCGGTGCCGGTGGCGGCGGCCGGGGCCGAGGTCCCGGCCGCCGGGCGGGTGGTGCTCGCGCCGGCACTCGGCGAGGTCCCGGCGGTGCCGGACGGGCTGCCCGGGGAGGTGGGCGTGCTCACGTCGGGGGCCGGCGGCAGGCTCGGCCACACGATGCCTCCACCGGGTGCGGTCCCCGAGGAGGTCGACGAGGCGGTGCCGCCGTGTGCGTTGGGCGAGCCGGGGCCGCCGGAGAGACCGAGGTGTTCGTCGTCGTGCAGGGTCGGCAGCAGGACGGAGACGACGGCGGCCAGCGCGGCGGCGGCGGTCCAGGCGCCCCGGCGCGCGGCCCGTCTGCGCGGCACCGCCCGGCGGATGTGCTGCAGGCCGCCGGGGGCGGGCTGGACCTCGGCCACGGCCCGTTGCATCAGCGCCCGGACGAGTCGTTCCTCCGAGCCGAGCGGATCGACCTCGCCGTCGTCGGCTCCGGCTCCGGTCTCGGCCCCGGCCGCGGTCAGGGCTCCGGCCCCGGCCCCGGCCCCGGCGAACCCCCGGAACCCGCCCGGGGCGCCGAATACTCCCGCGCTCCCAGGCCCTGCCGTACCTCCCGGACCTCGGTCTCTGCCGCCCGGACCTCTCCCGGCCCCCGGACCACCGTCGGAGGAGGCCCGTTCACCGGACATCCGATCGTCCTCAGCCATGCCCGGCCTCCATCTGGACCCGCAGCGCGGCGATCCCGCGTGAGCCGTACGCCTTCACCGACCCCAGCGAGATGCCCAGGGTCTCGGCGACCTGCGCCTCCGTCATGTCCACGAAGTAGCGCAGCACCAGTACCTCCCGCTGACGGCGTTGCAGACCCCGTAACGCGGCCTTCAACTGGTCGCGTTCCAGCGCATCGTAGGCCCCTTCTTCTGCACTGGCCATGTCAGGCATGGGCTTCTGAAGCAGCCTCAGCCCGAGAATCCTGCGCCGCAGCGTCGAGCGGGACAGGTTGACCACCGTCTGCCGCAGGTAGGCGAGGGTCTTCTCGGGCTCACGCACCCGCCGCCGGGCCGCGTGCACCCGGATGAACGCCTCCTGCACCACGTCCTCACAGGTGGAGAGGTCGTCGAGGAGCAGCGCGGCCAGCCGCAACAGGGAGCGGTAGTGCGCCTGGTAGGTCTCGGTGAGCAGGTCCTCGCTGGTCCCCGCGGTGGTGCCCGCGCCGGAATCAGCGGCGCCGGATGCGACTACCGTCATCTGGCTTTCTACCGGCCTATCCGCCGGCCACTGGGCGCGCGGCGGGAACGTCACCGCGGCCGTTGCCGAGATGCCCGCCCCTGCCCCCACCATCACGTTCGCCACGCCCGTTGGACACTCGATCCCCTGTCATGGTTGCCCAGCCCGGCGGACATTCTTCCGCATCGGGCGGAGCCCCCTCCAGGGGATTCGGCGAGGATTCCTCAAGCGGTCCGCGAACAAACTGCGTAGACGCCGGCTGAGGACCTGCGGCCCCGGCCGTCGCGAGAGGCCCCGGACGCGGTCCCGGGTGCGGTCCCGGGCGCGGTCCCGGGTGCGGTCCCGGCGGGCCGTCGGACGACCGGACCGCCGACCCGGCTCACAGGCCGAGTTCCCCCGCGACCAGTTCGGCGATCTGCAGCGCGTTCAGCGCCGAGCCCTTGCGCAGGTTGTCACCGCAGAGGAAGAGGTCCAGCGCCGTCGGGTCGTCCAGCGCCCGGCGTACCCGGCCCACCCACACCGGGTCGGTGCCGACGACGTCGTTCGGCGTAGGGAACTCGCCCGCCGCCGGATCGTCGTAGAGCACCACGCCGGGGGCGTCCCGGAGGATCTCCTGGGCGTGCTCCTGGGTGACCTCCCGCTCGAACACCGCGTGCACGGCGACCGCGTGGGTGCGCACCACCGGGATGCGGACGCAGGTGGCGGAGACCCTGAGCGCGGACAGGCCGAGGATCTTGCGGGACTCGTCCCGTACCGTGCGCTCCTCGGAGGACCAGCCGCCGTCGGTCAGCGTGCCGGCCCACGGCACCGCGTTGAGCGCGAGCGGGGCGGCGAACGGGCCGTGGTCGGCGATCACGGCCCGCAGGTCGCCGGTCTGTTCGCCGACCTCGGTACCGGCCACCTGCGCGAGCTGCCCGCGCAGCGCGTCGGCGCCGGCCCGGCCCACGCCGGAGGCGGCCTGGTAGGAGGAGACGACCAGCGCGGCGAGCCCGTACTCGGCGTGCAGCGCACCGACCGCCGCGATCATCGTCAGCGTGGTGGAGTCGGGGCTGGCCACGATGCCGCGCGTACGCAGTCGCACCGCCGCCGCGTTGACCTCGGGCACGACCAGCGGAACGTCCTCGTCCAGGCGGAAGGCCCCGGAGTTGTCGACGACCACGACGCCCTTGGCGGCCGCGATCGGCGCCCACCGGGCGGAGACGTCCGCGGGCACGTCGAACACCGCGACGTCGATCCCGTCGAAGCACTCCTCGGTGAGCGGGAGCACCTCCGCGAGCTCCCCGCGCACGGTCTGCTTGCGGCCGGCCGAGCGCGGGGAGGCGACGAGACGGATCTCGCCCCAGATGTCCTGACGGAGGGAGAGCAGGCCGAGGAGCACCTCACCGACCGCGCCGGTGGACCCGACGACGGCGAGGTTCGGCCGCCGGGTCATCGCCCGGTGCCTCCGTAGACGACGGCCTCGTCCGTGTCGCTGTCCAGCCCGAAGGCGCTGTGGACGGCGCGCACGGCCGCGTTGACGTCCTCGGCGCGGGTGACCACCGAGATGCGGATCTCCGAGGTGGAGATCAGCTCGATGTTGACCCCGGCGGCGGAGAGCGCCTCGAAGAAGGTCGCGGTGACGCCCGGGTTGGAGCGCATGCCCGCACCGACGAGCGAGATCTTGCCGATCGCGTCGTCGTAGCGGAGCGACTCGTAGCCGATGCCCTCCTTGACCCGGTCGAGCGCGTCGATGGCCTTCTGGCCCTCGGCCTTCGGCAGGGTGAACGAGATGTCGGTCAGACCGGTCGACGCGGCGGAGACGTTCTGCACCACCATGTCGATGTTGACCTCTGCGTCGGCGATCGCGCGGAAGATGCGCGCCGCCTCGCCCGGCTTGTCGGGCACGCCTACGACCGTGACCTTGGCCTCGGACGTGTCGTGGGCGACTCCGGAGATGATGGCCTGCTCCATCTCGCCCCCTTCGGGCTGGTGCGGGTTGTCGTTGCTGACGATCGTCCCGGGAAGGCCCGAGAAGGACGAGCGTACGTGAATCGGGATGTTGTAGCGGCGCGCGTACTCCACACAGCGGTCGAGCAGCACCTTGGAGCCGGACGAGGCCAGCTCCAGCATGTCCTCGTACGCCAGCCAGTCGATCTTGCGGGCCTTCTTCACCACGCGCGGGTCGGCGGTGAACACGCCGTCCACGTCGGTGTAGATCTCGCAGACCTCGGCCCTGAGGGCCGCGGCGAGGGCGACGGCCGTGGTGTCGGAGCCGCCGCGGCCGAGCGTGGTGATGTCCTTGCTCGACTGCGAGACACCCTGGAAGCCGGCCACGATCGCGATGTTGCCCTCGTCCAGGGCGGTGCGGATGCGGCCCGGCGTCACGTCGATGATGCGCGCCTTGTTGTGGAC
Source organism: Kitasatospora sp. NPDC002965 (assembly GCF_040611255.1). NCBI lineage: Bacteria > Bacillati > Actinomycetota > Actinomycetes > Kitasatosporales > Streptomycetaceae > Kitasatospora > Kitasatospora sp. NPDC002965. The sequence continues at coordinate 87,216 of NZ_JBEXNT010000015.1, forward strand.
GGAGTCGGTGATGACACCGGCCTGGCTGCCTGTGAAGGACTGGGCCTCGTGACCCAGGGATTTGATCGCCATGGCCAGCAGAGCCATGGAGATGCGCTCTCCAGCGGTCAGCAGCATGTCGAACTCGCGGCCGGCGGGGAGAGGTGACACCTGCTCCGCGAGTTCGATGAGCTCGTCCGTCGTGTCGCCCATCGCGGACACCACGACGACGACCTCATGGCCGGCCTTCTTGGCGTCAACGATTCGACGGGCCACGCGCTTGATGCCCTCGGCATCCGCAACGGATGAGCCGCCGTACTTCTGCACGACAAGGCCCACGTGCGCTCCTCGACTTGTGTCGTTTCCGGGGGCGCTCGGCCCCCGCACCCCCGGGTGGCGGGGGTGGTGCGGTCCGCGCCAGTCTACCGAGCAGGGGTGCGACACCTGCCGGTTTCCATATGATGAGACACACGTTTCAGCAGGTGAGCGGCGGTTCGGGCGGGGCCACGGGCAGGTCTGCGGGGTATCCCGCACCGCCCCGCAGAATCGGCGGGCAAACGGTCGGCAGCCCCGGGGTTTTCTCTTCGACGGAAAACCCTGAGGTCTGCGTCACAATGCGTGCCGACCCGCGCCGACCCCTGCCGGAACGTTCCCTGAACACGTTCCCGGGACCCCAACCCGTTCCCGGAGCCCCGCCGGGGCCCGCTCCCGGGGCTCCGGGCGGGGGCTCCCGGCGGGTTCAGCGCCCGATCCCCAGCTCGGCCGCCATGAGGTCGCCGGCCTGCTGTTCGAGCTGCTCGTCGGTGAGCCCGTCGTTGTCGGTGTCCGCACCGTCCGGCGCCGCCCCGATCGGGCTGTCCAGCCGGACGTGCGCGATCAGCGACTGCAGCGCCCGCAGCACCGCCGTGCAGGTCGTGCCCCAGTTGGACAGGTAGGAGAACTGCCACCACCAGAGCGCCTCGCTGACCCGCCCCTCGCGGTAGTGGGTGAGCCCGTGCTGGAGCTCGCTCACCACCCCGGCGAGGTCGTCCGAGATCCGGAACGCGCTCGGCTTCTCCGGCGGCCCGTACGGGTCGAAGACCTCGTGGTAGACGTCGATCGGCGCAAGCAGGGCGGCCAGCCGCTCCCGCAGCTGCTCGCCGTCCGGCTCCGGCCCGGTGTCGGGCTCGAACCGGTCCTCCGGCACGACGTCCTCGATCGCGCCCAGCCGGCCGCCGGCCAGCAGCAGCTGCGAGACCTCCAACAGGAGGAGGGAGACCGCGCTGCCGGGCTCGTCGCCCTTGGCCACCTCGGTGACGGCGAGCACGAAGCTCTCCACCGAGTCCGCGATCTGCACCGCGAAGTCGTCCGGCTCCGAGCCGTGCGCGTGCGTGTGCCAGCTGTGCCGGTCCTGCTCCGGTCCGGCCTGGTGGGGCGTGTGGGGCTGCTGGTTGATGGTCCGGTCAGACATCGAGCAGTCGTCTCCCTTCGAAGGCGCGACCGAGTGTGACCTCGTCCGCGTACTCCAGATCCCCGCCGACGGGCAGGCCGCTCGCCAGCCGGGTCACCCTCAGACCCATCGGCTTGCAGAGCCGGGCCAGATAGGTGGCGGTCGCCTCCCCCTCCAGGTTGGGGTCGGTGGCCAGGATCAGCTCGGTGACCGTGCCGTCCGCGAGCCGCGCCAGCAGCTCCCGGATCCGCAGGTCGTCCGGGCCGACGCCCTCGATCGGGCTGATCGCGCCGCCCAGTACGTGGTAGCGGCCACGGAACTCACGGGTGCGCTCGATGGCGACCACGTCCTTGGACTCCTCGACCACGCAGATGACGGCGAGGTCGCGCCGCGGGTCGAGACAGACCCGGCACCGCTCGGCCTCCGCGACGTTGCCGCAGACGGCGCAGAACCGGACCTTGTCCTTGACCTCCAGCAGCGCGTGCGCCAGCCGGCGCACGTCGACGGGGTCGGCCTGCAGGACGTGGAAGGCGATCCGCTGGGCGCTCTTGGGCCCGACGCCGGGCAGCCTGCCCAGTTCGTCGATCAGGTCCTGAACCACGCCCTCGTACAACGTCGCGCCTTCCCTCAGGTGGAACGGTGGCACCCGCGCAGGGTGCTCCGGTGCCATCATCCAACGAATCGGGCGTCGGGCACACCGCCCGACGCCCGTCTCCCGCATAAATCACACAGGTCCGTTGTCTGAACTACAGATCTCCGGGGCCCCGGGAACCGTCCCGAAGCCCTCCTACCGGCCGGTCGAGAGCCTCCGCCGGCCGCCGGGGAGCGCCCTCGTACCGACACGTACCGATTCGTCCCGACCGCCCGGCACTGCCCGAACGGCCCGGCCGTCCGGGCGGAACCGGGCCGGGCCGGGGCTTGCCGGCCCTGGCCCTGTCCCTGTCCCTGTGCGTGTGTCTGTCCCTCTGCCTGCGCCTGTCCCGCTGCCTGTCCCTGAACCGACGATCAGAACGGCAGGCCGGGGATGCCGCCGCCGAGGCCCTGGGTCAGCGGGCCCATCCGCTCGGCCTGCATCTTCTGCGCCGACTGGTTCGCGTCACGGACCGCCGCCAGGACCAGGTCGGCCAGGGTCTCGGTGTCCTCCGGGTCCACGGCGGCCGGGGCGATGGTCAGCGCCACCAGCTCACCGGCACCGGTCACCGTCGCCTCGACCAGGCCGCCGCCCGCCGAACCGGTCACCTTCGCCTCGGCCAGCTCCTGCTGGGCCTGGGCGAGATCCTGCTGCATCTTCTGCGCCTGCTTGAGCAGCGCCTGCATGTTGGGCTGGCCACCACCGGGGAACACGGCTCACTCCTTGCGTTCGGTCCTGCGTTCTGTGTGCGTCCTCGCCCCGAGCCTACGTGCTGCCCGGTCGGCTCAGCCGCCGCTGTGCCGGATCTCCTCCAGCACCGTCGCACCCAGCTCCCGGACGATCAGATCCTGGCCGGAGAAGGCCTCCTCGTTGAGGTCCGGGTCGTCCTCCTCCGGGATGTCGTCCTCCGGGGCCACCGCCTGCACCGGACGCGCCGGGGCGGCCTGGGGCGGAGGTGCCTGGACCGGCGACGGCCTCGGCGTGACCGGCATCGCCTGGGGCGCGGCCACCGGCGCAGGCGCCGGTACGGGGGCGGCCACGGGCGCCGGCGCGACAGGCGCCACAGGGGGCGCGGACGCCGCCGGACGCGCCGGCGCGGCTCCCCAGCCACCACCACCGCCGGCACCGCCACCGCCACCGAAGCCGCCCGAGGGACCACCACCGGGGGTCCCGCCGACTCCGCCCGAGGGGTCGACGATGCACTCGACCCGCCAGTCCACCCCGAGCGCGTCCGCCAGCGCCTGGCGCAGCACGTCGTCGCTGTTGCTGCTGACGAAGCTGTCCCGCGCGCCGGCGTTGATGAAGGAGACCTGGAGCACGCTGCCGTCGAACCCGGCGACCTGGCCGTTCTGGCTCAGCAGGATCCAGGTGAACCGGCGCCGGTTCTTCACCGCCTCCAGGATCTGCGGCCAGAGCTGCCGGACCTGCCCGGCGCCCTGCTGCGCCGCCGCCGACGGCTGCCCACCGGCCGCCGCAGGTGCGGGCGCCGGGGCGGGCTGCTGCGGCTGCTGCACGGGGGCAGCGGGCGCGGGGGAAGCGGCCGGGGCGGGAGCGGACGCCTCACCGGCCGGCGAGAAGCTCCGCTTGATCGGCCACGCCCCGGGCGCGGAAGCGGCCGGAGCCGCCGGCGCCGCAGGTGCGGCGGGCGCGGGTACCGGAGCGGGCGCCTGCGGCACGTACTCCACCGCCGGGGCCGCCACCTGCTGGACCTCGGGCACCGCCGCCACCGGAGGAGCCGTCCCGCCGGCCGCGATCCCGCCGCCCTCACCGACCCCGATCGCCCCGAGAGCTCCGAGGCCGGCGACACCGGGACCACCCAAACCACCCGGACCACCGCCGGCGAACCCACCGGCCGCCGCCCGGCGCTCCAGCTTGTCCAGCCGCGCCTGCAACGACAGCTCGTCGCTGTACGCGCCCGGCAACATCACCCGGGCACAGATCAGCTCCAGCTGGAGCCGGGGCGCCGCGTTCCCGCGCATCTCCGTCAGTCCGGTGTTGACGATGTCCGCCGCCCGGCTCAGCTCGGCCGCGCCGAACGAGTCCGCCTGCGCCTGCATCACCGCCACCCGGTCCGCCGGGGCGTCGAGCAGACCCTTCTCCCCCGCGTCCGGCACCGTGGCGAGGATCACGAGATCCCGCAGCCGCTCCAGCAGGTCCGTGACGAAGCGACGCGGATCGTTCCCGCCCTCGACCACCCGGTCGACGGCCTGGAACACCGTCGCCCCGTCGTGCGCGGCAATGGCGTCGACCACCTCGTCCAACAGCGCCGAGTCGGTGTACCCGAGCAGCGCGGTGGCCATCCGGTACGTCACACCGCCCTCGGTGGCACCGGCCAGCAGCTGGTCCATCACCGACATCGAGTCACGCACCGACCCGGCACCGGCCCGCACGACCAGCGGGAACACCGAGTCCTCGACCTGGATCTCCTCCCGGCCGCACACCTCCGCCAGGTAGTCGCGCAGCGTGCCGGGCGGCACCAGCCGGAACGGGTAGTGGTGCGTCCGGGACCGGATCGTCCCGATCACCTTCTCCGGCTCGGTGGTCGCGAAGATGAACTTGAGGTGCTCCGGCGGCTCCTCCACCACCTTCAGCAGCGCGTTGAAGCCGGCCGGGGTCACCATGTGCGCCTCGTCCAGGATGAAGATCTTGTACCGGCTGTGCACCGGGGCGAAGAACGCCCGCTCCCGCAGCTCGCGCGCGTCGTCCACGCCACCGTGCGAGGCCGCGTCGATCTCGATCACGTCGATCGACCCGGGCCCGCCCGTGGCGAGGTCCCGGCAGGACTGGCACTCACCGCACGGCGTCGGCGTCGGGCCCTGCTCACAGTTGAGGCAGCGGGCCAGGATGCGCGCGCTGGTCGTCTTCCCGCAGCCGCGCGGGCCGCTGAACAGGTAGGCGTGGTTGACCCTGTTGTTGCGCAGGGCCTGCTGGAGCGGAGCGGTCACGTGCTCCTGACCGATGACCTCCGCGAAGGTCTCGGGGCGATAGCGGCGGTACAGGGCTAGGGACACACCACCGACGATATCGGGACGGACGGACAAACGCGTCGCCCCTCGACCCGCCCCGGCCCCGCCCGTGCCCACCGGGCTCCCCCGGGAACGCAAAGACCCCCCGTGCACCCGTCAGAGCCCTCTTACCCTTGCTGCCTTCCGGCCCTGGGGGGGTTCAGAGAGATAACGCCACACGAGGGGCTGCCCCCAACACTACCGGATCCCGGGCCCACCCCTCCACCACCACCCCCTCCCCTCATCCGCAGGCCACCCCTCGCCCCCACCTACGAGATACGTGGTCGCGACCACCCCTGAACATGTACTAAGCTCTCCCACGGAGGATTCGCCTAGTGGCCTAGGGCGCACGCTTGGAAAGCGTGTTGGGGGCAACCCCTCACGAGTTCGAATCTCGTATCCTCCGCCTCTGCCAGCCATGGCAGCCCGAAGGCCCCGACCGCCCAGCGGTCGGGGCCTTCGGCGTTCCGCGGGACGGGCGGAGACGGTCCGGCGGGGATCCGGTGCACCCGGTGTTCCTCCCGCTCCCGCGCGCCCACGCCCGATTCCACGACCTCGGGCGGAGCGGCGGGGTTCAGCGGAAGTCCGCCAGGTGATCCGCGACCCACTGCGCGTACGGGCGTGCCGGGTGGCCGGTCAGCTTCTCGACGGTGTCGCCCACCGGTGCCGGCCCGCCCACCGTGTTCGCCATCAAGTCCAGCAGGGCACCCGCGAAGTCGGCGTCCATGAACCGGCCGAGTTGCTGCCGCACCACGTGATCCGCCACCTCCTCGAAGCGGAGCTCACGGCCCAGGGCCCGGCCGAGCACCTCGACCTGCTCGGTCTGGGTGAGCGACTGCGGCCCGGTCAGCTCGTGGACCCGGCCGTGGTGTTCGACGGCGCCGAGCACGGCGGCGGCTGCCTCGGCGACGTCGCGCTCGTGCACCACCGAGGCGGCGGCCGCGGCGTGCGGCCCGCGGACGGTGTCCCCGCCCTGTACCTGCATCGCCCAGGCCAGGGAGTTGATCGCCGGGAAGAACAGCCGCAGGAACGTCCAGTCAACGCCCGTCGCCCTGATCTCCTGCTCCACCTTCGCGTGGTAGGCGGCGATCACATCGGGCTGCGGGTCCGCGCCGTCGACGACGGCCCCCGAGGACAGGAACACGATCTGTCGCACCCCTGACTGCCGCACCTGGTCCAGCAGCGGCCGTGCATCCGCACCGTAGGGAAGCACCAGGAACAGCTCGGTGACGCCGTCCAACGCAGGCCCCAACGTCTCCGGCCGGGCCAGGTCGCCCCCCACCACCTCCACGCCCTCGGGCAGTCCCGCCCGTTCAGGGGTGCGCGACAGGGCCCGGACCTGCCGCCCGGCGCCCGCCAGCGCCTCCACCGTCTGCCGCCCGAAGTGCGCGGTCGCGCCGATCACAAGAATCATGACGGATCCCTCCGAATCACCGTTCCGGTCAGTTCCTTCCCGACAGACGGTAGAGAGCATCTAGGACGGATTCCGTCCTAGGAAGAGCCCGTCGGGCGGACCGCGGAGAAACCGGCGGCAGGGGCGCCCGGGCATGGCGGCCCGGGGACGAACGGGGCCCGCGCGCCGTGCGGGCTCACCGGGGCCGGCGAGGCGATCGGCGCGCGGGGAGCAGCAGGTCCGGACCGAGCCCGGACCGAGCACGGACCGAGCCCGCACGGGTCAGCCGTCGGTCCTGTCGCCGTTCCCGACCCAGGGGCGGAGCTTCTCCGGGTTGCGGACCGCCCAGATGCGGGTGACGCGGCCGTCGGCGAGGCCGAACGCCGCCACGGTCACGGTGACGCCGCCGAACTGGGCGACCAGACCGGGGCGGCCGTTGACCGTCCGTTCCAGGAGCGTCAGCCCGGGGGCCCTGTCGGCGATGTGGATCAGGTACTGGGCGATGCGCTCGCTGCCCTCGACCGGGCGGAGGGCGGCGCCGACCAGCCCGCCGCCGTCGGCGACCATCGTGGCGTCGGGGTCGAGGAGGTCGACGAGGGACTTGATGTCCCTGGCCTCCCACGCCTCCTTGAAGCTCCGCACGAGCCCGGCCTGACCGGCCGCCGGGACGGCCGTGGCCCCTGCGGCGCGCACACGCCGGCGGGCCGAGGAGGCCAGCTGACGGCAGGCCGCCGGCGTCCGGCCGACGATCTCGGCGACCTCCGCGAACGAGTACCGGAACACGTCGTGCAGGACGAACGCCACGCGTTCGGCCGGCGTCATCGTCTCCAGTACGACGAGGAATGCCATGCTGACCGACTCGTCCAGCGTCACCCGGTCGGCCGGGTCGGCCGGCTCGGTCCCGCCGCCGCCCACCGGCCCGCCGATCCACTCCGCGCGGTCGGGCAGCGGCTCGGGGACCCACTCACCGACGTAGCGCTCGCGCCGGACCCGCGCCGAGCCGAGCAGGTCGAGGCAGATGCGGCCGGCCACCGTCGTCAGCCAGGCACCGGGCGACTCGACGGCCTCCTGGCTCCGGCGCGGCATCGCGTACCAGCGGGCGTACGTCTCCTGCACGGCGTCCTCGGCCTCGGCCAGCGAACCGAGCAGCCGGTAGGCGACGTTGGTCAGGTGCCGCCGCTCGCCGACGATCGCGCGCAGGCCCGGCTCGGACCCGTCATGCCCTGGCTCGGACGGAGTGCTCATGGCCGGGGCCGCTCCCTGGTTCTTCCCGTCCGCCTCCGCAGCCGTCACGTCGACGAACCCCCGGGCCGGACATCGACGCTCCACCTCACATTTCGCGGGCCCACGTCGTCGGACTACCGAGACAGTACCGATCAACCGCCGCGAGGCGGAAGAGGGGACCGCACCATGGCCACACCGATGACGGCAGGACACCGCAGCTTCACGTTCGCGCAGGTCGCGATCGCCCTGCAGACCCTGGCCATCCTCTTCCAGGCGGTCACCGCCGGGCTGCTGCTGACCTCCCACAGCGGCGAGGTCCTGCACAGCGTCGGAGCGCGCGTGATGTACGGCGCGTCGATGTTGTACCTGCTCGCCGCGATCCTCGCGTGGCGGCCGGGCGGCGGATCGCCCCGCCCCGTCCTGTACGCGTCCGGCTTCCTGGTGCTCGCCTCGGTCCAGGTCGTGCTGGGCGTCGCGCACGTCCCGTCGTTCCACGTCCCCCTGGGCGTGCTGATGTTCGGTCTGAGCCTGCTGGTGCTGGGGCAGACGCTGTCCGCCCGCCGGTCGGAGCGCTCCGTCACCCGGTGGTCGTGACCGATCGCGCGAACCCCGCCGCCGGACGGACGCCGCCCCCGGTCTTCGGGCCGGGGCCGGGCCCGGGCCCGGGTCAGACGTCGGCGGGACCGGTGCGGAGGTGGTCGGCGGCCTCCTGGTAGGCGTCGGCGGCGCGGGCGAAGTAGTCGAAGAGGACGTCGAGCTGCTCCGGCGCGTACCCGGCGAGGATCTCGCCGACCCGCTCCCGGGCCGGGGCCATCACCCGGTCGAGATCGGCGGGCCCGCCGACCGGTTCGACGATGACCTTGCGCCGGTCGCCGGGATCGGCCGCCCGGCGCACGTAGCCCGCCTGCTCCAGCCGGTCGACGAGGCGGGTGGTCGGGCCGGTGGTCAGCCCGGTGCGGGTGGCCAGTTCGCCGGGGGTCATCGCCCCGGACAGCTGGAGGATGTTCAGCGCGTACAGGTCGGTCGCGCCGAGCTCGCAGGCCCTGGCACTCGCGTGGCCGTGGAGCAGCACGGCGCTCAGGTACCGGCGGTAGACCTCGCTCGCGTCGGGCCGCATGGCGGGCGTGGACACGGGCTCCCCCTCTCCGTACTCCCTTCCCCGGGGGAGGAGGGAGATGTCTCGTCTCTGCGGTGGCTGCCGGACGGCGGTCCGGTCGGACCCCCGGCGGGCCGCACGTCGGGTCCCAGTCCTACACGCCCGGTGGCCGGTCGCGAAAACGCCCGAAGGCCCCGGCCGCGCACGGGGGCGGAGCGGCGAGGGCCTTCGGGGCCGGAGGGAGCACCGGAGCGAACTGAGCTGACGGAGCCGACGGAGCTGACGGAGCGAGCGGGGTGGGGTCAGGAGCGGGCTTCGGCCTGCTCCTGGAGGAGGCCGGAGATGAGCGAGAGGTCGCCGATCATCTCGATGACGCCCTCGATGTCCGGCGTGGAAGCCCCGTTGACGGCCAGGTAGTAGGTGTGGAGGCGGCCGTGGCCCGCGTCGAGGTACCCGCCCAGGGTCTGGGCGGCGACGGCGATGCGGTTGTTGACGGCGTCGAAGCCGGCGACGGTGCCGGGCTTGGACCAGACCTTGCCCTTCCCCGGGCAGGTGGGACAGCCCTCGCAGACGGACGCGAGGCTGCCGTCGACGCCGAGGATCGGGAGGGCCTCACGGAACCGGGTCGCCTCGGGGGTGCCCTGCCAGTAGTGGAGGATCTGGTTCTCGACGCGCGGGGTGACCCGGTCGACGGGGTTGCCGCCGCGCCCGTCGAGGAGCTGGACCTGGGTGGGGTCGATGCCGGCCTGGCGGAGGAAGGCGGTGAGCACGGGGAAGCCGTCCTCGCACTGGTGGCTGCCCGCCGTCACGGCCATCAGGCAGATGCCGAGGTTGGCGCCGAGGTTGTGGCTGACCTTCAGGATCAGCCGGGTGTACTCGGCGAAGACCGGGGAGACGTAGGCGGCGACGCGCTGGGTGCCGTCGTAGGAGTCCGGCAGCGTGCCGGACGGGTTCGGCCCGGTCGGCGGGGCGGTGACGGTGACACCCGCCCGGGCGAGCGCCTCGATCAGGGCGGTACGACCGAAGGACGCCGGGTCCTGCACGTTCGAGATCCGGAGCGTCGGGGGCGCGTCGGCGGCGATCGTCCCGGAGAGGGTGATGCGGGTGCCGTCGGGTGAGGCGGAGACGGTGAGCTCGGTCGGGCCGCCCGCCGCGACCGTCTGCACCGTCGACTCGACCTGGTACGGCGCGACCTGCGGGCGCCAGCTGAGCTGAGCGGCCTGGCCGGGGGCGGTCGGGGTGGTGAGCAGGTCGATGACGTTGTCGTTGATGATCAACGGGGTGGGGCTCGGGTCCAGGTCGGGGAACGAGGTGAAGAGGCGGGAGTCGACGGCGACGTCCCCGTGGACCTCGGTGATGCCGGCCTGCCGCACCTGCCCGGCGATCTCGTCGAGGCCCGCGAGCGGGTTCTCGGGGGTGAGGGTCGCACCGGGGACGTCGTTCGCGTAGGTGTGGTCGATCGGGGTGAAGGAGACGGAGCCGTCGGGCGCGGTCCGGCCGCCCATCGTGAGGTCGCCCTGGGCGACCAGGACGAGCGAGCCGTTCAGGACCTCCCCGTCCCGGCTGCCGACGGCCTGCACGGGCGTGGTGAAGCGGTGCTCGCCGCCGAGGGCGTGCCAGGCGCCGGACACGCTGACCAGCTTGGCCGTCGAACCGGGGATGAAGAACTGGTCCGGGTAGATCGAGTGGATGACCTCACCGGTCGTGTCGTCGATCTCCAGCAGGCCCCACTGGGCGTGCTGGTAGGCCGGTTTGGCCATGATCGCCCGGATGTCGGGGCTGAGGGAGCCGAGGATGCCGTCTTCGGGCGCCCCGGACGCGGGCGCGGCCGTGCCGAGGGTCACGGCGGCGAGGAGGACGGCCAGGGCGCCGGCCCGGATGCGTCTCTGACTGACGGTCGAACTCATGGATCCACCTGTCCCGGGCCGTGCTTCGGCGCCGATCCGACGGTTGCGCAGGTCCCGGGCAGGGATACCTCGCAGGAGTCCGTGATCGAACCTTCCGCGGCGCAGTTCACTCGCTCGACCGTCAACGGGAACGGCGACCGGGGGCGGGCACAGGGGCGAGGCGGAGGCGGACGGAGGCAGGCGCACCCCGGCGGGCGGAGGCGGACGACGCGGGCCCCGGACCGGCCGTCAGCCGGCGTGACCCAGCGCCCGGGCGACGGTCGCGAGGTGGCCGGCGACCGGGCCGAAGGAGAGCAACCCCGATGCTGCGCCCGCGAGTTCACCGACGGCGGGGAGCAGGCGGGCGTGGGCGCGGCGGAGCGCCGGGCGGTCGTGGAGCAGGCGGGCGGCGGCGGCCTCCAGGCAGCAGCAGACCTCGTAGAGGGGATCGGCCGGGGGCTCGGGGAGGGCGTGCAGGGCGGCGCGGGCCTCGGTGTCCCGGCCTGCGGCGGCGAGCACGAGCGGTTCGACCCACGGGCGGTACGGACCCCAGTCCCGGTCCGGTCCGACGGCGCGTGCCCAGTCCGTGTCGCGGTCCGTACCGCGGTCCGTACCGCGGTCCGCGTCGCCGTCCATGGCCCTGTTCTCGGAGCCGCCCTCGGCCCCGCTCTCGACCTCGTCCGGCTGCCGGGCCTCGGCCCGGGCTCGTTCGGCGGCGGGCAGCGACAACAGCGCAAGCGCGCGGAGTCCCGGGGCCATGCCGGGCATCCCGGCCGCGTCGAGCCGGTCGGCCACGGCCCGGTAGGCGGCCTCGGCCCGTCCACGCCTGTCGGCGGCCCGCCCGGCGGGGGCCCTCCCGGCGGGGGCCGGGAGGTCCTCGGCGGCCAGCCGCAGCGCGCGGTACCCGTCGGTGAACACCCCCACCGACGGAAGCTCGTGCCGCTCGGCGAGCCGGTCCGCAGCGGCGGCGTGCCCGTCGGCGGCCGGCCAGTCCGCGAACGCGCTGCGGGACTGCATCCGGATCAGGTGGCCGAGCACCTCGTACGTGGTCAGACCGTGGCGGGCGGCCAGCGCGACCAGTTCCGCCCCGATCGCATCCCGCCGCCCGGCGAGGCCGGCTACGGCGAAGGACTGCATGAACACACCGTTGAGGGCGAAGGCGAGCAGCGCCGGGTCGTCCAGCCCCCGGGCGATCGTCTCCGCCTCGTGCGCCGCCCGCAGCGCACGGGCCGACCGGGCACCGCGCGTCTCGACGGCGACCGTCGCCAGCAACCGGCACCGCGCCGGATCGTGGACGCCGCCGTCCGGGAGGGCGGCGAGGGTGCGTTCGGCGGCGGCGACCAGCCGGGCCGCGAGCGCCGGATCGTCGCTGCGCGGCCAGATCGCGGGGACGTCGAAGGCCCCGAGTACGCGGGCGGTGAGCTCGGGATCGCCGAACTCCTCCGCCGCCTCGACCGCGGCCCACCGGTGCTGTCGGGCAGCCGCCAGGCCGTCGGGGCCGGTGACCGCCAGGCTGCGGAGCAGGCCGACGGTGGACTCCAGGCGGGCCCGGGCCCCGGCGGCCACGTTCCGGTCGTACGCCGCGGCGGCGGACGTCCAGAGCCGGGCGGTGGCGTCGACGGGCCCGCCGTCCACGGCACCGGGGCCCGGTCCGGGGCCGGGGCCAGAGCCGGGACCGCGGTCGCGGTCGCGGTCGCGGTCGGCGTCCCGGTCGCGGTCGCGGTCGCGGTCGCCGTCGAGGGCGGGCGACTGCGCGAAAATGTCCGCCTCCAGGGCACGCAGCCGCGGGGCCGGGTCCAGTCCCAGCTGCTCGACCAGCGTCGTCCGGGCCCGGCGCAGCACGGCGAGCGCCTCGCCCTGGCGGCCCTGCCGGTAGAGCGCGAGCGCCAGCAGCCGCCAGGCGTCCTCGCGCCAGGGGTGGTCGACGAGGTGCGCGTCGAGGTCGGGGACGGCGTCGGCGGCCCGGCCGAGCGTCAGCCTCGCCTCGGCCCGCCGCTCCACGGCCAGCAGCCGCAGCTCGGCGAGGCGGGCCCGCTCCGCGCGGGCCCAGTCCTCCTCGACGTACTCGGTGTAGGCGGGGCCGCGCCAGAGAGCGAGTGCCTCGTCCAACCGCAGCAGGGCCGCCTCCGCGCCCTCACCCCGCGCCGTTCCTTCCCCGTGCACCGCGCCGACGACCGCGGCCTCGAAGCGCCAGGCGTCGACCTCGTCCGGTCCGGCGCGCAGCGCGTAGCCCCGCCCCTCCGTGACCAGCAGCCTCGCCGGGGAACGCGGCGGGCGATCCGGTTCCAGGACGCGGCGCAGCGCGGAGACGAAGGTCTGTACGGCCCCGACGGCGCCCGGCGGCGGCTCCGTCCAGAGGTCCTCGACCAGACGGGTGACGGGAACGACCCGCCGGCGGGCCACGATCAGCCGCGCCAGCACCGCCCGGTGCCGCGGCCCTTTCAGCGCGAGCACCCCGCCGCCGGCCCGCTCGGCCACCACCGGCCCGAGGACCCCGAACACGGTCCCCGTCCGCCCCGCTTCTCCGGACACCCTCGTCACCCCGCCACCGTACGACGTCCGCCGCACCGGCCCGGTACGGCGACCCCGGCGATCCCGGCGCTCCTGGCGACCCCTGCGGCCGCGCCGACACCGGCCGCAGATACCGGCCGCAGACACCAGCCGCAGACACTGCCGCTGACGCTGACGCTGACCGGATGCTGATTCGCGTCGGCGAGGCTCGTGGTGCAGCGAAGAACCGCCCACCGAGAAAGGCCGCCCCGTGCCCCTCCCCACCCCCCGACCGACCCCCGTCCCCACGCCCTCCCCCGCCGTCCCCGGCTTCGAGTACCTGCGCGTCCCCGTCGCGGACGGCGTGGCGCTCCACACCGCCGTCGCCGGCAGCGGAAGCCCGGTCGTCCTCCTGCACGGCTTCCCGCAGACCCACCTGATGTGGCGGCACGTGGCCGCGGACCTCGCCGCCGACCACACCGTCATCTGTCCCGACCTGCGCGGCTACGGCGCCAGCGACAAGCCCACCGACCCCGAGGGCACCGCGTACAGCAAGCGCACCATGGCCGCCGACGTCGTGGCCCTCGCCCGGGCGCTGGGTCACGACCGCTTCGCACTGGCCGGGCACGACCGCGGTGCGCTGGTCGCGGTCCGGGCCGGGCTCGACCACCCGGACACCGTCACCCACCTCGCCGCGCTGGACGTGCTCCCGACCCTCGACACGTGGGAGGTCATGCACGGCACCACCGCCGCCGTCGGGTTCCACCTCTACCTGATGGCTCAGCCGCCGGGACTGCCCGAAACCATGATCGGCGCGAGCGCGGACGCCTTCTTCGGCCACTTCCTCGACCTCTGGGCACGCGACCCGGAGGCCCTGCCGGACGAGGTCCGCGCCGCCTACCTGTCCGCCTGCCGCGCCGCCGTCCCGTCGATCGTCGCCGACTACCGCGCCTCGGCCGGTACGGACGTCGACCACGACCGCGCCGACCGCGAGGCCGGCCGACGGCTGCGCATGCCGGTCACCGTCCTCCAGCAGGACTGGGGCGCCGCCCTGGGCTTCGACGCCGCCGCCCGCTGGCGCGCCTGGGCTCCCGACCTGCACCACGCGACCGTCCCCTACGGCCACTTCATGGCCGAGGAGGCCCCGGCCGAGGTGGCGTCCGCCCTCCGCGCCCTCCTCACCCGCTGACCCGCCTCACCGGCTGACCCTCCGCACCTGCCGGCCTCCGATTCCCCGTCCCGCCGCCTCCCGCAGGACGACGGCGGGACGCCGGGGTGCGACGGGCGACGGGCGCCGGACGCCGGGCGGCGGAGCACCGGCGTCGGCGGTCAGCGGGGCGGCGGCCCGGCCGGGGGGACCGGTCCGGGCCGGTCGTGGTGGAGGGCCTGCACCGCGGCGTAGCCGGGCGTCCCGGTGCCGGGATCCGGGGCAGGGGCGCCGGCACGGATCGCGACGGCGGTGGCCGTGGCGGCGGCCAGGGCGGTGCGGTAGAGGAGCGAGCCGAGGCTGACGCGGGAGACGCCGAGGGCGGCGAGTTCGGGGACGGTCGGTCCGGTCGGGCTGTAGAGGATGTTCAACGGGACGTCGAGGGTGGCGCAGAGTTCCGCGATGGCCGCCGGATCGGCGAGGCCCGGGACGAACAGCCCGTCCGCGCCGGCCTGCCGGTAGGCGGCGAGCCGGCGGTCGGTCTCCCGGCCGGCGTCCGGCACGGCGAGCCAGTGGGTGTCGGTACGGGCGTTGACGAAGAGGCCGGGAGCGGCGGACCTGACCGCGGCGATCTTGGCGGCGTGCAGGGCGGCGGGGGTGAGCGTGCCGTCCGCACGACCGTCCTCCAGGTTGATGCCGACGGCCCCGGCATCGGCCAACTCGGCTGCGAGGGAGCCGACTTCTCCGGGGTCGTCGCTGAATCCGTTCTCCACGTCGACGGAGAGCAGGTAGCGGCCGGTACGGCCGAGGCGGCGCGCCAGCCGGAGAGTCTCCGCGCGGGTGGCGGCGACGCCGTCGGGCAGCCCGGCGGCTGCGGCGACGCCCAGGCTGGTGGTGCCGACGGCGGGGAAGCCCTGCTCGGCCAGGAGGGCGGCGGAGGCGTGGTCCCAGGCGTTGGGGAGCAGCAACGGCTCGCCCGCCCGGTGGTGCAGGGCGGCGAACGGGGTGGGCGCGCTCATCGGGCGGTCCTCTCGTGCGGGCGGAGGTCGCCGACCGGGCCGGGGACGAGCCCGTCGGGGTCGGGGTCGGGGGCGTCGGGCGAGGATCCGGCCGGGTCCGCGGCGCCGTGCAGGATGCCGGACGCGATCGCCAGGGCGTGGGTGCGGCCGGGGCAGAGCCGGGGCGGAGCGCCGAAGGTCAGCGGGGGCAGTCCGGGGCGGCCCGCCTGGGCGGCGGCGACGTCGAGCACCACCTGGGCCCCGGCGGGGACCGGCACCCCGCCGACCTCGGTGTCCCGGACGGCGTGGCGGCGCATCGTCCGGACGGGCGGGTCGTGGCGCAGAGCCGCGTCGATCGGGTCGGCGGCACTGCCGACGGCCCGGCGGGCGTGGTCGACGAGGGTTGCGGTGGCGTCGAAGGACTGGACGAGCAGGCCGATCCGGTTGGCGGCCCGTTCCTCGGCCGCGCGGACGGCAGCCGCGCCGTGCTCCGCCGGACGGCGCTCCGCCGGACCGTGGCCCGCCTCCGCCCCCGCCCCGCCGCGCCCCACCGGGTCCTCGTCGGGCAGCATCCGGGGCAGCAGCCAGGCCACGGCGGCGTCGGCCTCCGGGTCGTCCGGCCGCTCGACGAAGTAGACGCGCGCCACCGCGGCGACCGCCCGCGCAACCGCGTCCGGCTCGGCCAGGCCCAACGCCTGCGCGAGGACCCGCACCGCCCGCAGACCGGCGTCCGGCTCGGAGCCGGCGGCGGCCGACGCCCGCAGCGCGTCCGGGTCGAGGCGGGCCAGGTCGGCCTCGACGCCCGCCCGGCGCACGGCGTGCCGCTCGCCCGCGCTGAACCGCGCCACCGTGGCGCGCAGCCAGGCCGCGCCGCCGACCGGCCCGGGGGCGGCGGGCACCGGCACGAGGGCGGGATCGGCGAGCGCGGCCGTGGCGTGGGGCGAGCGGGACGCCCCGCCCCGCGACCGCCACGACCCCCCCCGCCGCGCCCCGGGGGCCGCCCCC
>NZ_JBEXNT010000015.1:103508-108243 GCF_040611255.1 Kitasatospora sp. NPDC002965
GACCTGACCGTGCCGGAGGGCACCGTGTTCGCCCTGCTCGGGCCGAACGGCGCCGGCACGGACCGGTACGAGCACGTCGGCGCCCCTGGCCGCACCGGTCACCGGCTCGGGGTCGGGCTCGGGGACGGGCTCGGCGACGGGCTCGGGGACCGCATCCGGGCCCAGGGCAGGAACGGACGCACGAACGGGAGCCGGAACGGGAGCGGACGAGGAGGAGGCGACACGAACGACCGGAGTACGCATGGCCCTCACGCTAGGGACGGAACACTTCGGTGTCCGCCGAAGCGTCCACGCGGCACCATGGAGCCATGTCGCTCGCCCAGCTCGCCGGACTGCTCGCCGACCCGACCCGCGCCGCGTTCTGCACCGCTCTGCTCGACGGCCGGGCCTGGACCGCCGGCGAGCTGGCCCGGTACGCGGGCGTGGCCCCGTCCACGGCGAGTGAGCACCTGTCCCGTCTGATCGCCGGCGGCCTGCTGGCCGAGGAGCGGCAGGGCCGGCACCGGTACGTCCGGCTGGCCGGCCCGGCGGTGGCCACACTGATCGAGGACCTGTCGTCGTTCTCGCCCGCGACCCCGGCGTCCGTCGTCACGCCGCCCGCCACCCCACCGGGCCCGACCCCGCCGGCCCCGACCTCGCTGTCCGCGACCGGAAGGTCCGCGACCCCGCGGTCCGCCCCCGGGCCGCGTTCCCTGCGCGAATCCACCCGGATGAGCGCCGAGGCCCGCGCCCGGACCTGCTACGACCACCTCGCGGGCCGGCTCGGCGTAGCGGTCTGCGACGCCGTCCTGGCACGCGGGCTGGTCGCCGAGGACTCCGGTCCGGCCCTCACCGAGCGGGGGCGGGCATGGCTGGCCGAGCTGGGTGTGGAGCTGCCGGCCCGGTCCGGGCGCGGGGGCGGGCGCCCGGTGGTCCGCAGCTGCCTGGACTGGACGGAGCGGCGCGGGCACCTGGGCGGCGCGTTCGGGGCGGCACTGTGCCGGACGGCGCTGGACCGGGCCTGGGTGGAGCGCATCGGCTCCGGACGGGCGCTGCGGGTGACGGCGGAGGGCGACCGGGCGCTGCGCGAGCTGCTCGGGGTGGAGTTCGAGGCGCGGGAGGACCCGCTCAGCCCATCGTCTTCGCGCCGTCCAGCGACTCCCTGATGATGTCGGCGTGCCCGGCGTGCTGCGCGGTCTCGGCGATGACGTGCAGCAACACCCGCCGGGCCGACCAGGAGGCACCCGGTTCGAACCACGGCGCCTGGGGCAGCGGGTGGGCCAGGTCGAGGTCGGGAAGGGTCGCGACCAGTTCGTCGGTCTCGGCCGCCACCCGCTCGTACGCGGCGAGCAGTCCGGCCAGGGTCTCGCCGTCGGTCATCAGGAACTGCCCTGCCCAGTCGACCGGTTCGTCCTCCATCGCGGCCGCTCCGCCGACCGCGAACCGCAACCAGCGGGACTCCACCCCGGCGACGTGCTTGATCAGGCCGCCCAGGCACAGCTCGCTGGCCGTCGTGCGGCGGGCGGCCTGCTCGTCGGTGAGGTCGCGGACGGTGTAGCGCAGGAAGCCCCGGTGCTTGTCCAGGGTCTGGAGCAGGTCCGCACGCTCGGAGTTGCCGCTCATTCGGCCACCATCCCGGGCATGTCGCCGACGGTCGTGCCGAGGGCGATCACGCCGAACGCCGCGCCCCCGGGGTCGCCGACCGCCGCGAACCTGCCGAACGGGCTGTCCATCGGGCCGAAGTAGAGCTGCCCGCCGTGCAGGGTGATCTTGGCGACGGTCGCGTCGCAGTCCTCCACCGCGAAGTAGACGCTCACGTAGTTCGGCGCCTCGGGCGACAGGTCGTCCGGACCGGCCTTCATCCGGCCGAGCACCGGGGCCCCGCCGATCTCGAAGACCTTGTAGTCGACCTCTTCGACGTCCATCCGCTTGACCGTGTAGGGGAAGACGGCGGGGAAGAACGCGTCGGCCCGGCCGGGCTCGCGGGTGACGACCTCGGCCCAGGTGTAGGCACCGGGGACCCCCTGCACCTCGAACCCCTCGTGGGTGCCGGCCTGCCAGACGCCGAAGACGACGCCTCCCGGGTCCTTGGCGATCACCATCGAACCGAACTCGCCGACCTGCATCGGGCCCATCAGGACCTCGCCGCCGTTGCCGCGGATCTTCTCGGCGGTGGCGGCGGCGTCCGGCGAGGCGAGGTAGAGGCACCACGCCGACTTGATCGATTCGATCGGCTGGCCGGGCATGGGCGGGACGATCGCGGCGACGGCCTTACCGTCCACGTAGGCCTGCGTGTAGTTGCCGTACTCGGACGAGGACTCGCCGAAGGTCCAGCCCAGTACTTCTCCGTAGAAGACCTTCGCGCCCTCCAGGTCGGTGAACATCGCGTCGGCCCAACAGGGCGTTCCCTCGGGTTGCACGGTCATGGCCCAGCCCTCTCCGTGTGGCATTTCGTCCCGATTTGCCACACTAGCCAGTCCCCCGGGCGCCCGCGCGTCCACCCGGCCCCGACCACCCGCGAGGCCCGCCCCGCCGCCCCGCCCGGGACGCGACGGCGGCCCGCCGGGACACTCCCCGGCGGACCGCCGCGCACCGTCGTGACCGCTACCCGACCTGCGACACCCCCGCGACCGGCACCGGCTGCGCACCCAGCGTGCCGAACCCGGTCGGCCCGGCCGGCACCGCACCCGGACGCGGCGCCGACTCCGCGGCGCCGCCGACCGCCCCCGCCGCCGCACGCACCACCGACGCCGAGACCGACACCGCCGCCGCCGGGCGGACCGCGGACGTCCCCAGCCCGGTCGGGACGAACCACGCGAACCCGGCCCGGGCGGGCTCCGGCACCACATCACCGTCGGCCGCACCCGCCGTCACCGCCGTACCCGGCGCCGCGACACCCGAGGCCGCGGCATCCGGAGCCGCCGGCGCCACGTCTCCCGCCCCCACTTCGTCCGGGACCGGGCCCGCCTCGCTCCCGAAGTGCCGCAGCAGGTCCTCCTCCCGGTACCGGCGGCAGTCCCGGTGCCAGATCAGGATTCCGGCCAGCCAGTTCTCCAGCTCGCCGACGTACCCGTCGAGCATCGCCCGCGCGGCGGGCTCCAGCGCGAAGTCGTCGTACAGCACGGGGAATTCGTTCGCCGCCACGTGCTGGAACTGGGCCAGCCGCGAGTGCATCAGATCGTCGACGATCCGGACCGCCGCCGGGTAGTCGCAGTTGAAGAAGTTCTGCACCACCAGCACCATGTTGTGCACCTCGCCCTCGAACTGCACCTCCTTCTGGTACGAGTGGAGGTCGTTCATCATGCAGGCGTAGTCGGCAGCCGCCTTCTCCAGCGAACCCATCGGGCCGCTCTCGTAGACGGCGGGAGGGACGATCTGTCCGTGGGCCAGCCGGCAGAGGCTCATCGTGAGGTCGGACCCGAAGGTGGCCCGACGCATCTCCAGGTAGTCGACCGGGTCCGGGATCCGGTTCTGTGCCTGGTTGTTGAGCTCCCAGATCCAGCTCAGCGTCATCTCCTCGACGGCCTCGCGGAGCCGCCGCCGGGCCTCGACGGTCATCGGCCCGGCGGTCCGCGCCCAGGCGTCGGCCAGCCCGCGCTCCAGGGCGTTCCCCGGCACCGGGGCGGGCCCGCCGTCGACCGGCATGAAGTCCGAGAGCCGGGCGTTGACCGCCTTGGCGCCGGCGAGGTCCCGGGTCTGGCCGAACACCGCCGGGAAGTAGTCGTCCGCGTACGTGCCCCAGGTCAACCAGGCCGAGGTGAGGTCGAGTTGGGCGGCGCTGGCGTCCGGGTGGATGCCGGCCGAGCAGAGCGGGAAGTCGTAGTCGGCGAGCTTCTCGGCGGTCCAGATGTGCGAGGCGGGGACGCCCGGTTGGGGCTCCAGCATGCCCATCCGGCGACCCCACTCGACCGTGTTGAGCCGTGCCGCGTCCAGGTACGGGCTCAGCTCGACGGTGAACGGCAGCCTGAACTCGGGGAGCCGGGAGGGGCCGACCTCCTGGAACGGCACGTGGGTGTGCGAGCGCGCCCGCCGCACGCCGGGCTCGGCGTCGCCGTGCGAACCGCCGATCAGCCCCGTCCCCGGAGACTCCAGCGAGGCCGGCGACAGGCCCGCGACCACGGCGGCACCGGGCCCGGCGGCGGCGCGCGAAGCCGGTCCGGACCGGCTCAACGACCCCAGCTCGTCGGCGAGGTCACGCAGCGCGCCGGAGCGCAGCACGTCCAGCGCCGAGGTCCCGACGCCGCCGATCGCGAACGGGTCCCACCAGGTGGCCTTGCCCGCGGCCGCGCCGCCGCCGTTCATGTACCGGCTGGACCGCATGTGCCACTCGTGCCCGCCCGACTGCCAGTCCTGCAGACCCTTGACGTAGGCCAGCACCTTGGCGCAGCCCGCCGGGTCGAGCCCGGAGTCGGCGAACAGCTGCGGGAGTTCGGTGAACACGGTGTTCTCGAACTGCTGGAGCCGCGAGGTGAGGAGGTCGTTGACGGCCTCGGCGGCCTCCTGCGTGGTGCAGTCCAGGAACCTCTCCAGCACCAGCACGCCGTTGCTGAGTTCGCCCTCGTCCTCGACCTCCCGCTGGTACGAGAAGAGGTCGTTGCGCAGGTGGACCCCGTCCGAGAAGGCGTCCATCAGCACCCGCAGCGGACGCGAACCGGACACCTCCGCCGGCACCTCGGTGTGGGCCGCGTACTCGATCAGCCCGGCCGACCAGGGCGCGCCACCGACCTTGCGGCGCATCTCGATGTACTCGACCGGG
>NZ_JBEXNT010000016.1:0-73017 GCF_040611255.1 Kitasatospora sp. NPDC002965
GCGGCTTTCGGAGCCCGTGGCACGTCCGGTTCCGAGCGGACGTGCCACGGGCGGTCAGCGGGGAGCCGGCCCGGACGGGGGCCGGCTCCGCGGGGTCCTCCCCCGCTGCCGGGCTACTTCCCCAGCGCGGCGCGCGCGTCGACGAAGGCGGCGACGGCGCGCTCGACGTCCTCGGTGGAGTGCGCGGCCGAGAGCTGCACCCGGATCCGGGCCTGGCCGTGCGGCACGACCGGGTACGAGAACCCGATCACGTACACGCCGCGCTCCAGCAGCAGCTCGGCGAGCCGGCCGGCCTCGGCCGCGTCGCCGATCATCACCGGGGCGATCGGGTGGTCGCCGGGCAGGATCTCGAAGCCGGCCTCGGTCATCTTCGACCGGAACAGCGCGGTGTTGGCCACCAGCCGCTCCCGCAGGTCGGTGGACTGCTCGACCAGGTCGAGCACCTTCAGCGAGGCGGCGGCGATGACCGGCGCGAGCGAGTTGGAGAACAGGTACGGCCGCGAGCGCTGGCGCAGCAGGGCGACGATCTCGCGGCGTGCGGCCACGTAACCGCCCGACGCTCCGCCGAGCGCCTTGCCGAGGGTGCCGGTGATGATGTCGACGCGGTCCATCACGCCGTGCAGCTCGGGGGTGCCGCGCCCGCCCGGGCCGACGAAGCCGACCGCGTGCGAGTCGTCGACCATGACCATCGCGTCGTAGCGGTCGGCCAGGTCGCAGATCTCCCGCAGCGGGGCGACGTAGCCGTCCATCGAGAACACGCCGTCGGTGACGATGAGGCGGCGGCGGGCGCCCTGGGCCTCCTTGAGCTGCTGCTCCAGGTCGGCCAGGTCACGGTTGGCGTAGCGGTGGCGGCGCGCCTTGCAGAGGCGGATGCCGTCGATGATGCTCGCGTGGTTGAGGGCGTCCGAGATGACCGCGTCGCGCTCGTCGAGCAGGGTCTCGAAGACGCCGCCGTTGGCGTCGAAGCAGGAGGAGTAGAGGATGGTGTCCTCCTGGCCGAGGAACGCGGAGAGGCGCTCCTCCAACTCCTTGTGGACGTCCTGGGTGCCGCAGATGAAGCGGACGGACGCCATGCCGTAGCCCCAGCGGTCGAGCGCGTCCTTGGCGGCGGCGATCACGTCCGGGTGGTCGGCGAGACCGAGGTAGTTGTTGGCGCAGAAGTTGAGCACCTCGCCGGGGGTGCCGCCGCCGGTGACGGTGACGGCGGCGCTCTGCGGGCTGCCGATCACCCGCTCCGGCTTGAAGAGGCCCGCCTCGCGGATCTCGTCGAGGGTGGCGGCCAGGTCGTCACGCACGTTGTCGATCACAGCAGACTCCTACACGAGTGAGCGAGGGCGAAGGGGGTCGCGGACGGTCTCGTCCGTTCCCGGGCGGGCTCGTCCGGTGGTCAGACGGTCCAGTCGAGGATGATCTTGCCGCAGCGGCCGCCGGCCGCCTCGTCGAACGCGGCCTCGTAGTCGGCGGCGGGGTAACGGCCGGTGATCACGGGGCTGAGGTCCAGCCCGCCCTCCAGCAGGACGGACATCGCGTACCAGGTCTCGAACATCTCGCGGCCGTAGATGCCCTTGATGGTGATCATCGAGGTCACGACGGAGGCCCAGTCGACCGGGAACTCCTCGGCGGGCAGGCCGAGCACGGCGATCTTCCCGCCGTGCGTCATGTTGGCGATCATCGACTGGAGCGCCTCGGGGCGGCCGGACATCTCCAGGCCGACGTCGAAGCCCTCGCGCAGGCCGAGCTTCTGCTGGCCCTCCTCGATGGTGTGCTCGGCGACGTTGAGCGCCAGCGAGACACCGACCTTGCGGGCGAGGTCGAGCCGGTAGGGCGAGACGTCGGTGATCATCACGTTGCGGGCGCCGGCGTGCTTGGCGACGGCGGCGGCCATGATGCCGATCGGACCGGCGCCGGTGATCAGCACGTCCTCGCCGACCAGCGGGAACGAGAGCGCGGTGTGCACGGCGTTGCCGAACGGGTCGAAGATCGCGGCGACGTCGAGGTCGACCGGCACCCGGTGCACCCAGACGTTGGAGGCGGGCAGCGCCACGTACTCGGCGAAGGCGCCGTCGCGGCCGACGCCCAGGCCCACGGTGTTGCGGCAGAGGTGGCGGCGGCCGGCCAGGCAGTTGCGGCACTTGCCGCAGACCAGGTGGCCCTCGCCGCTGACCAGGTCACCGACGGCGATGTCCGCGACGGCCGAGCCGATCTCGGCGACCTCGCCGACGAACTCGTGGCCGAGCACCAGCGGGGTCTTGATGGTCTGCTGCGCCCAGCCGTCCCACTTGCGGATGTGCAGGTCGGTACCGCAGATGCCGGTGCGCAGCACCTTGATGAGCACCTCACCGGGGCCGATCACCGGGGTGGGGACGTCCACCAGCCAGAGTCCGGGCTCGGCCTTCTGCTTGACGAGTGCCTTCACGGCGGTGGCTCCTGACGCACGGTGGGTGGCGGCCCGGTGTGGGCAGGCCGACGGGGCCCGGCGGGGAGTGGCGGTTCCTTGCAGGCTTCCAGGAGGTCCTGGTGTCCGCATTCCGGGCAGGCAGCAATCTGCCTGGTGAGAGGGGGTGCGGTCCATCGAGGAATTCTTAAGGGCCGCCACAGCTGGGCTAAACGATCGTGCCCGAGCTGGGGTCGGGGGCCCTCGCGGCATGCCGGTGGCCACTCGTACGGCGGAGCGCACGGGGTGGTCCTGCGGGGTCGCGGGGTGTCCCGCCGGGGTCGCGTCGGCCGGCGGTGGCGGTGGCCGGCGGCGTGGGTGCGCGCGGCCGGGCCGCGGGGAGGGCGGCGGCCGGCGGGATGGGGAGACGGCGCCCGTCCGCGAGCGGGACTGGGGCGGGCGGCTGAGCCTTGGGTCCGTTCGGGCCAGCGGGACGACGGCCGGCGCGCGGGCCCGCGGCGGCGCGCATACGGTGGCGATCGCTCCCCCAGGGGCCCGTGGAGCGCTGCTCCGGGTCCGTCCGGCCCAGAGAGGCGCCTCGAAGATGACGACGAATTCCGCGGCGAGTCCCCGCCCCCCGCGCCCCGCCCCCCAGCGGCGGCGCACCCGGTCGGCCCCGGCGGTGCTGGCGCTGGCCGGGCTGCTGGGCGCGGCCGGCTGTTCGGGCGGGGCGGCGTCCGATCCGCCCGCCGCGGGGGCGGTGACCGCCGTCCCGGCGGCGCTGAGCCCGTCGGCGACGGCCTCCTCCTCCGGGCCGTCGGCGTCGGCGAGCTCCGGCGGGGCGGTGGTGCCGATCACCTCGGACGTCACGGCGCGGCTGGACACGGCCGTGCAGCGGGTGCTGCGGGAGGCCTCGATCCCCGGTGTGATCGTCAGCGTGTCGTCCCCGGGCGGCAACTACCTCAAGGCCTTCGGCGTCTCCGACAAGGTCGCGGGCACGCCGATGGTGACCGGTCTCAACATGCGGATCGGCAGCGAGACGAAGACCTTCACGGTCACCGGACTGCTCAAGCTGGTCGACCAGGGCAAGGCGGGCCTGGACGACCCGATCGGCACGTACGTGTCGGACGTGCCCAACGGCGACACGATCACGCTGCGCCAGCTCGCGGCCATGCAGAGCGGCCTCTTCTCGTACACCCAGGACGAGGAGTTCGTGCAGACCCTGGAGGCCGACCCGGACCGGGTGTTCACGCCCCAGCAGCTGCTCTCCTACGCGTTCAAGCATCCGGTGAACTTCGCGCCCGGCGCCAAGTTCGAGTACTCCAACACCAATACGGTGCTGCTCGGCCTGGTGATCGAGAAGCTCGGCGGGCAGCCGCTCGGGACGTTCCTGAAGCAGCAGGTGTTCGAACCGGCGGGCCTGGGCCGGACGGTGTTCCCGGTCGGCAGCGAGTTCCCGCAGCCGCACGCCCGCGGCTACACCAACCAGACGCCGAACGGGGCGATCGCGGACGCCACCGACTGGGACCCGTCCTGGGCCTGGGCCGCGGGGGCGATCATCTCGGACCAGGCGGACCTCCAGAAGTGGGCCAAGGTGGTGGCCACCGGAACGCTGCTGACCCCGCAGACGCAGGCGCAGCGGCTGAAGCCGCAGCCCTCGACGGTGCCCGACACCTGGTACGGGCTCGGGATCTTCTACGACCACGGGTGGATCGGGCACAACGGCTCGCTGCCGGGCTACCAGAGCGTGGTGGTCTACCTGCCGTCGGCGCAGACCTCGCTGGTGGTACTGCTGAACACCGACGTGTCGTTCCAGGGTCAGGAGCCGTCGACGCTGTTCGCGCAGGCCGTCACCGAGATCATCTCGCCCGCGAACGTCTACACGCTCCCGGCGGCGCCGGCCGGCTCGGGGTCCCCGTCCGCCACGTCGTCGGCGTCGTCGGCGTCCCCCTCCAAGTCCCCCTCGCCCTCGTCGGGGTCCCCGTCGTCGAAGTCGCCCTCGCCGTCCCCGAAGTCGCCCTCGTCGAACGCGAACGCCTGACCGGCGGGTCCTCCGTGCGCGGCGCCGGCCGCGCCGACGGCCCGCACGGCCCGCACGGCCCCGCCCGAAGCCTGGGAATCCGGCTTCGGGCGGGGCCGTCGAGGTCCGGTCAGATGCCCAGGACCTGCGCGAGGTCGTAGGAGACCGGTTCCTCCAGCTGCTCGTAGGTACAGCTCCCGGGGGTGCGGTCGGGGCGCCAGCGGCGGAACTGGGCGGTGTGCCGGAAGCGGGTGCCCTCCATGTGGTCGTAGCGGACCTCGGCGACGCGCTCCGGGCGCAGCGGCACCCAGGAGAGGTCCTTGCCGCCGGTCCACCGGCTCTGCGCGCCGGGCAGCCGGGCGTCCGCGTGGGCGGCCTCGTCGGCCCAGGCACCCCAGGGGTGGGCGCCGGTGTCGGCCATCCGCAGCGGGGCCAGCTCCTCGACGAGTTCGCGGCGGCGGGC
This sequence comes from Kitasatospora sp. NPDC002965, assembly GCF_040611255.1. Classification (NCBI taxonomy): domain Bacteria; kingdom Bacillati; phylum Actinomycetota; class Actinomycetes; order Kitasatosporales; family Streptomycetaceae; genus Kitasatospora; species Kitasatospora sp. NPDC002965. The sequence goes on from NZ_JBEXNT010000016.1 coordinate 4,858, forward strand.
CATCGGGAAGGCCGCACAGACGCCGACGTGCTGGAGGCGGCCGTCGGCGTCGTGCAGACCGAGCAGGAGGGAACCGACGATCGGACCGCTCTTGTGTTCGCGGTAGCCGGCGACGACGCAGTCCGCGGTTCGCTCGTGCTTGATCTTGTACATGGCGCGCTCGCCCGGCCGGTAGGGCTGGTCGAGGGGCTTGGCGACGACGCCGTCCAGACCGGCGCCCTCGTACCGGGCGAACCAGGTGTCGGCGAGGTCGCGGTCCGTGGAGGCGGGGGCCGTGAAGACGGGGTCGGCGGCGTCGGCGAGGGCCGCCTCCAGGGCGGTGCGACGCGCGGTGAGGGGCTCGTCGATCAGCGACCGGTCACCGAGGGCGAGCAGGTCGAAGGCGACGAAGGAGGCGGGGGTGCGTTCGGCGAGCAGGGCGACGCGGCTGGCGGCGGGGTGGATGCGTTCGAGGAGCTCCTCGAACCGGAGCCGGCCCTCGCGGGCGATGACCACCTCGCCGTCCAGCACGCAGCGCGGGGGTGTCTCACGGCGCAGCGCCTCGACGAGCTCGGGGAAGTAGCGGGTGAGCGGCTTGCCGGTGCGGCTGCCGAGCTCGATCTCGTCGCCGTCGCGGAAGACGACGGTGCGGAAGCCGTCCCACTTGGCCTCGTACTGCATTCCGGGCGGGATCTTCGCGACCGACCTGGCGAGCATCGGCGCGACCGGCGGCATGACGGGCAGGTCCATGGTCCCGATCCTCGCGCCGAAGGCCCGCCGCCGCGCGGCAGCGGACCCTGGACGGCGGGCGGGGCGCGTGGGCGGGGCGCGTGGGCGGGGCCGCCTCGGGGCGCGCCGCGGGCGGGGCGCGCTTAGCGTGAGAGGCATGGGCTCTGCCGTGGAACTGGATGTCGCCGGGCGCAGTGTCCGGCTCTCGAACCCCGACAAGGTGTACTTCCCGGAGCGTGGCTTCACCAAGCTGGACGTCGCCGAGTACTACCTGGCGGTCGCGGACGGGGCGCTGCGCGGGCTGCGGGACCGGCCGACCACGCTCCAGCGGTTCCCGGACGGGGTCGAGGGCGAGTTCTTCTACCAGAAGCGGGCGCCGAAGGGCCTGCCGGACTGGCTGCCGACCGCCCGGATCGCCTTCCCGAGCGGGCGGTCGGCCGACGAGATCTGCCCGACCGAGCCGGCCGCCGTCCTCTGGGCGGCCAATCTGGGCTGTCTGACCTTCCACCCGTGGCCGGTGCGGCGCGGGGACACCGAACACGTCGACGAGCTGCGGATCGACCTGGACCCGCAACCGGGGACGGACTTCCGGGACGCGGCACGGGTGGCGCACGAACTGCGGGCGGTGCTGGAGGAGCACGGGTTGCGCGGCTGGCCGAAGACCTCGGGCGGGCGCGGGCTGCACGTGTACGTGCCGCTGGTCCCGGAGTGGACGTTCACGGACGGGCGGCACGCGGTGATCGCGCTGGGCCGGGAGCTGGAACGGCGGCTTCCCGGCCGGGTGACGACGGCCTGGTGGAAGGAGGAGCGCGGCGAGCGGATCTTCGTCGACTACAACCAGATGGCGCGGGACCGCACCATCGCCTCCGCCTACTCGCTGCGCGCCCGGCCGCGGGCTACGGCGTCGACACCGCTGCGGTGGGACGAGGTGGACGACGCGCTGCCGGAGGACTTCGACCTGCGGACGGTGCCCGCCCGGTTCGCCGAACTCGGCGACCTGCAGGCGGAGATGGACGAGGAGGCGTTCCGGCTGGAGAGCCTGCTGGAGCTGTACGAGCGGCAGGTGACGGACGAGGGGCTGGGTGAACTGCCGTATCCGCCGGACCACCCGAAGGCGGCCGGGGAGCCGACCCGGGTCCAGCCGAGCCGGGCCCGGAAGAAGGCCGACGAGGAGCATCCGGCGTGATCGCGTAGGCTGTCGCGCCACGAAGATCACCCGGCCTCCGGCGGCTGCGCCCGCGGGTGCGGGCCGGGGTGCGGACGGGGCGGAAGGGCGTGGACGGGGTGGGTGTGCGGGGGCTGCGGCGGATCCTGGCGGACGCGGCGGGCGGGCTGCGCCCGCCGTCGGACGGAACGGTCCCGGTGGCCGACCGGGCACACCCCCGCGTGGTCACGGCCCGTGTCCGGGCGCTCCCGGCGTTCCCGGCGCTCCCGGCGCTCCGGGCGGCCGGCCGTCGGCCCGTCGGCGCCGAGGCACTGCCGGTCCCGGGGCGCCCGTGAGCGCGCTCGCGGTGGTCCCGGAGGAGGTGCGGGCCCGGCTGCTCGTCCGGTTCGGACCCGGCGCGGAGGCGTGGTGCGAGGAGCTTCCGGCGCTGGTCGCCGCCCTCGCGGAACGCTGGGGCCTGACGGTGCTGGCGGCCGGCGGGGGCGGCACGGCACGGGTCTTCCGGTGCGGGCGGGCGGCGGACGGCGCCGTCGTCCGGATGAAGCTGACGCCGGACCCCGAGGTGGCGGCGCAGGAGGCGACGGCGCTGCGGGCGTGGTCGGGCTCGCCGTGGGTGGTGCGGCTGCTGGAGTACGACGCCCCGACGGGGGCGTTGCTGCTCGCGGACGTCGCGCCCGGCACGACGCTGCGCGAACACGGGTGGCGCCCGGCCGAGGTGGCCGGGCTGCTGGCCGGCCTGCGGTCGGCGCCGGTGGACGGGGTGGCGCTGCCGTCGCTGGCCGAACGGGTGGACTTCCTCGTCGGGCTGACGGAGCGGCGCGCTCCCGGCGTGGTCCCGGCCGGGGCCTGGGAGCCCCTGCGGGAGCTGGCGGCGACCGGCCCCCGGGGCCTGGTGCACGGGGACCTGCACCCCTCCAACGTGCTGCTCGGCCCGGCCGGGCCGGTCGCGATCGACCCTCGCCCCTGCCTGGGCGACCCCGACTTCGACCTGGTCGACTGGGCGCTGGACGGGGTCACCGACGCCGCCGCGCTGTCCTCGCGGATCGGCGAGCTGACCGCCCGGATCCCGGGCACCGACCCCGGGCGGGTACTGGCCTGGTGCCGCGCGGCCTCCGTGCTGACCGCGGCCCCCAGGACGGCCGCCGGCCGGCGGGACGCCGGGACGGCGTTCCTGCGGGGGCTGGGCGGACTCTGACGGCGCGGGCGAACGGCACGGCGGCACTCGCGGTGGCGCGAGGGCCGCCCGGCGACCTCCGCCACCGGCCGACGATCGCACCGGCGAAGGTGGAGAAGGTGGCGAACGCGCCGACCGGCAGGACGACCGGGACGCGGGATCGGCACGGCCGGTTCGGCCGTGTCAGGCACTTCCCCTACCGGTCAGCACGCAGCAGAGGCAGGACAGCCCGAGCATCACGCCGACGCCGACGGAGGCCGGCGTGAAGAGGCGGTCGGCGAGCGGTTCGGCGACGGCCCAGACGATCAGGAAGGCACCTGCGGGCACCGCCGCCAGCCCGCCCAGCAGCACGAAGAGCCACCACGCCGTGGCCCTGAAGCCGGACTCGTGGCACTCCCCCGCTCCGCACCGCACCTGGACGGGGCCCGCGCTGTCCGTCGGGTCCTCGTTCAGGGCGTAGCGGTAGGTGGATTCACCGTCGGCCGGGTCGAACCGCCCGTCGCAGCCGCCCGGCGGGAGGTGCTCCCTCTGGTAGTCGGAGAGTTCGGCCTCGGGCAGGCAGATGCCGCGCATGTACCAGCCCCGCTCACCGGTGGCGCCGACCGAGTAGCCGAGGTGCGGGACGGTGGCCGAGGCGGCCAGCCAGGCGAGCCAGAAGAGCCCCAGGGCCACCGCGACCAGGGTGAGCCTTCCGAGGAAGCGGCGCACCCGGTGCCGTGGCCCGTCGGGCCCGGCCGGCACGGCATCCCGGACCTCGGCGCCCTTCGGCTCCGCGTCGCGCGGCTCCGCACCGCCGGCACCGGTGCCGCCCGGCCCGGTGCCGTCCTCGTCGTGGACCGCCTCACCGTTCGTGGTCATCCGCCCCGCCCGTCCCGCGCCCGCCCGTACCCGCCCGTGCCGTGCCGTGCCGTGCCGTGCCGTGCCGTGCCGTGCCGTGCCGTGCCGTGCCGTGCCGTGGGTCAGGACGCCGGTCGGGTGGCGGCGGTTCCGGTCAGCCGGCGAGCGCGGCGCCCTCCGGGGCGCACGAGGCGATGATCCCGACCGCTTCGGCGATCTGAGTGTCCGTCAGGTCGCCGCGGGCGGTCAGCCGCAGCCGGGAGATCCCGTCGGGGACGGAGGGCGGGCGGAAGCAGCCGACGGCGAGGCCGGCGCGGCGGCAGTCGGCGGCCCAGGCGACGGCGGCCTCGGGCCCGGGCGCGCGGACGGACACCACGGCGGCGTCCGGGCGGGAGGCGTGCAGCCCGGCGGCCGTGAGCCGGGCGGCGAGCGTGCGGGCGACCTCGCGGGCACGGTCGGCACGGTGCGGTTCCGCGCGCAGCAGGCGCAGCGCGCCGAGGGCGGCGCCGACGGCGGCGGGGGCGAGGCCGGTGTCGAAGATGAAGGTGCGGGCCGTCTCGGTGAGGTGGCGGATCACCCGGCGGGGGCCGAGGACGGCGCCGCCCTGGGAGCCGAGCGACTTGGAGAGGGTGACGGTGGCGACCACGTCCGGGGCTCCCGCGAGGTCGGCGGCGGCGAGGGCGCCGGCACCGCCGGGCCCGAGGACGCCGAGCCCGTGGGCGTCGTCGACCAGCAGCGCAGCGCCGGACGACCGTGCCGCGAGGGCGAGTTCGGGCAGCCGGGCGGCGTTGCCGTCGACCGAGAAGACGGAGTCGGTGACGACCAGGGCCCGCCGCCGGGTGCGTTCGGCGAGGACGGCGGCGACGGCGGCGGGGTCGCTGTGCGGGGCGCGGTGGACGTCGGCCCGGGCGAGCCGGCAGCCGTCGATCAGCGAGGCGTGGTTGTACGCGTCGGAGACGATGAGGGTGTCCGGGTCGGTGAGCGCGGTGAGCGCGGCCAGGTTGGCGGTGTACCCGGAGGAGAACACGAGGGCGGCCTCGACGCCGCAGAAGTCGGCCAGCTCGCCCTCCAGTTCGGTGTGCAGGGCGGTGGTGCCGGTGACCAGGCGGGAGCCGGTGGCGCCGCCGCCCCAGCGCAGCGCGGCGTCGGCGGCGGCCCGGGTGACGGCGGGGTGCCGGGTGAGTCCGAGGTAGTCGTTGCCGGCGAGGTCGAGCACCGGGTCCTCGGCGGGCCGGCTGCGCAGCGTCCGGGTGAGCCCGGCCCGGGCGCGCTGCTCGGCCGTCTCGTCGAGCCAGTCGAAGACGGCGGCGGGGGCGACGACGGGCGCCTCGGGCGCAGAGGGGTGGACCATGGTCGGCACTCTGGCACGCCCCGCGCGCACCGGGCAATGTGCGTCTGGGCACACGCCCGGCCCTTTCCTTCGCCCTCGATTCGACGGAATTCGGGAAACGAATTCCTCGAAATTGCCCGGTGATTCCGGAATACGGTGCGGCGAGACCGGCCGGGTGGCCGGCCGGGTTCCCTTCGTGGTCCCGCCTCGGTCCTTTCGCGTTCCGGTCGCCGCCCGGCCCTCTCCCCGTACGGTGGCGGCCACGGCCCGGCCGGGCCCGAGGCCGTTCACGGGGCAGGCCCCCGGACACGTCGCCGCCCGCTCCCCACAGGCGGTCGGCCCCTCCTGCCGGGAGCCCGCGGGGCGCGGCCTTTGCCGGGGGCGGCGACGAGCAGGCAAGATAGCCGGGTGACCCTCCTAGATCTGATGCCGAAGCCCGCCACGCCCGACGCGCTGTACGAGACGTTCGCCGCCTGGGCGGAGGAGCGCGGGATCTCGCTGTACCCGGCGCAGGAGGAGGCGCTGATCGAGCTGGTGTCGGGGAACAACGTGATCCTGGCGACGCCGACCGGGTCGGGCAAGAGCCTGGTGGCGGCGGGTGCGCACTTCGCCGCGCTGGCGGAGGGGAAGCGGACGTTCTACACCGCGCCGATCAAGGCACTGGTGTCGGAGAAGTTCTTCGACCTGTGCAAGATGTTCGGCACCGAGCAGGTCGGCATGATGACGGGCGACGCGTCGGTGAACCCGACCGCGCCGATCATCTGTTGTACCGCGGAGGTGCTGGCACAGATCGCGCTGCGCGACGGGCGCCTGGCCGACGTCGGCCAGGTGGTCATGGACGAGTTCCACTTCTACGCGGAGCCGGACCGCGGCTGGGCCTGGCAGATCCCGCTGCTGGAGCTGCCGCAGGCGCAGTTCCTGCTGATGTCGGCGACGCTCGGCGACGTACGGCGCTTCGAGGAGGACCTGAACCGCCGGACCGGCCGCCCGACCACCGTGGTCCGCAACACGACCCGCCCGGTGCCGCTGTTCTACGAGTACCGGCGCACCCCCATGCACGACACGCTGGAGGAGCTGCTGAAGACCGGCCAGGCGCCGGTCTACGTCGTGCACTTCACGCAGAAGGAGGCGGTGGAGCGGGCGCAGTCGCTGATGAGCATCAACATGTGCTCGAAGGCGGAGAAGGACGCCATCGCCGCGCTGATCGGCAACTTCCGGTTCACCACCAAGTTCGGCCGCAACCTGTCCCGGTTCGTACGGCACGGCATCGGCGTGCACCACGCCGGCATGCTGCCGAAGTACCGGCGGCTGGTCGAACGCCTCGCCCAGGCAGGCCTGTTGAAGGTCATCTGCGGGACGGACACGCTGGGCGTGGGCGTCAACGTGCCGATCCGCACGGTGCTGTTCACCGCGCTCTCCAAGTACGACGGCCAGCGGGTGCGGATGCTGCGGGCGCGGGAGTTCCACCAGATCGCCGGGCGCGCCGGGCGGGCCGGGTTCGACACGGTGGGCCAGGTGGTGGCGCAGGCCCCCGAGCACGTCATCGAGAACGACAAGGCCGTCGCCAAGGCCGGCGACGACCCGAAGAAGAAGCGCAAGATCGTCCGGAAGAAGGCGCCGGAGGGGTTCGTCGGCTGGTCCGAGGAGACCTTCGAGAAGCTGATCTCCGCCGACCCCGAGCCGCTGGTCTCCCGGTTCAAGGTGACCCACGCGATGCTGCTCTCGGTGATCGGCCGGCCGGGCAACGCCTTCGAGGCGATGCGCACGCTGCTCACCGACAACCACGAGGACCGCTCCGCCCAGCGCCGGCACATCCGCACCGCCATCGCCATCTACCGCTCGCTGCTGGAGGGCGGCGTGGTCGAGCGGCTTCCGGAACCGGACTCGGAGGGCCGCATCGTCCGGCTCACCCTGGACCTCCAGGAGAACTTCGCGCTCAACCAGCCGCTCTCGACGTTCGCGCTGGCGTCCTTCGAGCTGCTCGACCCGACCTCGCCCTCGCACGCGATGGACGTGGTGTCGGTCGTCGAGGCGACGCTCGACGACCCGCGCCAGATCCTCGCCGCGCAGCAGAACAAGGCGCGCGGGGAGGCCGTCGGCGAGATGAAGCGCGACGGCATCGAGTACGAGGAGCGGATGGAGCGGCTCCAGGAGATCACCTACCCGAAGCCGCTGGAGGAACTGCTCACCCACGCCTACGAGGTGTACCAGCGGGCGCACCCGTGGATCGGCGACCACCGGCTCCAGCCGAAGTCGGTGGTCCGCGACCTGTACGAGCGGGCGATGACCTTCTCGGACTACGTCGGCTTCTACGAGCTGGCCCGCACCGAGGGCATCGTGCTGCGGTACCTGGCGGGCGCGTACAAGGCGCTGGAGCAGACCGTCCCCGAGGACGTGAAGACCGACGACCTGAAGGACATCATCGCCTGGCTGGGCGAGCTGGTCCGCCAGGTCGACTCCAGCCTGCTGGACGAGTGGGAGCAGCTGGCCAACCCGACCGACCCGCAGACGGCCGAGGTGGCGCTGGACGACAAGCCGGCGCCGGTGACGGCCAACGCCCGGGCGTTCCGGGTCCTGGTGCGCAACGAGATGTTCCGCCGTGTGGAGCTGTGCGCGCTGGAGCACTACGACGCGCTGGCCGAGCTGGACGGCGAGTACGGCTGGGACGCGGACCGCTGGGCGGACGCCATGGACGGGTACTGGGACGAGTACGACGACCTGGGCACCGGTCCGAACGCGCGCGGGCCGAAGATGCTGCTGATCGAGGAGGCGGACTCGTCCTGGCGGGTCCGGCAGATCTTCGACGACCCGGAGGGCGACCACGACTGGGGCATCAGCGCCGAGGTCGACCTCTACGGGTCCGACGAGGAGGGCCGGGCGGTGCTGCGGATCACCTCGGTGGACCGGCTGGGCGGCTGACGGCCCGCCGGCCCGCTCAGGGCTGGCCCCGGTGCGGGGCCGGGCCCGCTCAGGGCCGGGCCGGGCGATCAGGACGGCGGCAGCGGCATCCTGACACCGCGTCGGAAAGGGGCGGGCGGAGTGCACTCCGCCCGCCCCGTCGCATGCGGCGCTACATCCAGACGAAGGGCGCGCCGGCCGTGGCGGAGAGCGCCCGGGTCGCCTCGTCGAGCATCTGCTCGACGCTGGGGGAGCCGGTGGACGGCGCCGGCAGCGGGGTGCCGGCGGAGGCGGAGGGGGTCGGCGAGGCCGCGTGGGCGTCGACCGGCCGCGAGCTGGTGACCGTCACGTAGTGGCCGACCAGCTCGACCCGCGGATCGCCGCCGGGCCGGGCCGCGCCGGCGGCCTGGGCGGGCGCGGCGGAGGCGTCGGGGAGGACGAAGGCCACCGAGCCGGGCTTGGCGCGCAGCGCCTCCGCGGCTCTGGCGGCGGAGGCGGCGTCCGCGAACCGCAGCAGGGTGACGCTGCTGAGCACCGGCTTCTCCTGGCCGGCGAAGCTGACGGCGAGGTAGCCGCGGCAGCCGCCGTCGCGCAGGAGGTCCAGGGTGCGGTCCTGGAGCACCTCGGTGCAGTTGTCGCCCCGGCGGGCGCCGGAGCGCTTGCCCTTGTAGCCGCCCGCCTCGATCAACCGCTGGGCGGGGAAGTAGGCGTCGACGTCCAGGGCTTCGGGGTCGGCGACCGCGCGCGGCGCGTCCCCGACGACCGGTGGCGACTTGGTCGCGTCCTTGCTGGACGGACCGAGCCCGGGTATGAAGTCGCCGGGCGTCGGGCTGGTGATGACCCATCCTCCGGCCGCCACCAGGCCGATCACCACGACCCAGCCGACGACCCGGCGGGCGGTCACTCTCCTGGCCCGGTACGCCCCGACGGGCCGTTCGGACGTCTGGCCTACCGGTCGTTCCGCCGGTCGTTCCGCGGGTGACGGGGCGTGCTCCCCCTGCGTGGTCATGGCGCCGATTGTATGCAGGTCACGCGTGGTGGAGATCACTGGGGCGGGCTCCGGCGGCCGTCGCGCGACGCCCCGATCCGGCCCCGCACCCGACGTGACCTGCACCACTACCGTGAGCTTCGACACTGTGACAACTCGCACATCCTCCCCGGGATCTTCTGGTGGGTTTCCTCTGGCGTCTCTCGCGGGCCAGGAGGCAGGATCAGGCCCATGGATCTGCTCGATACCCTCACCGCCAAGGGCCTGCGTGGGGAGACCCCCACCCGCGAGGAGGCGCTGGCCGTCCTCGCCACCACCGACAACGAGCTGCTGGACGTGGTCGCGGCCGCCGGGCGGGTGCGCCGGCGGTGGTTCGGCCGCCGGGTCAAGCTCAACTACCTGGTGAACCTCAAGAGCGGGCTCTGCCCGGAGGACTGCTCGTACTGCTCGCAGCGGCTGGGCTCCAAGGCCGGGATCCTCAAGTACACCTGGCTGAAGCCGGGCCAGGCCGCCGAGGCCGCGAAGGCCGGAGTGAGCGGCGGCGCCAAGCGCGTCTGCCTGGTCGCGAGCGGGCGCGGTCCGACGGACCGTGACATCGACCGGGTCACCGACACCATCACCGCCATCAAGGACGCCGACCCCTCGGTGGAGGTGTGCGCCTGTCTGGGCCTGCTCTCCGACAACCAGGCCGAGCGGCTGAAGGCGGCCGGCGCCGACGCCTACAACCACAACCTCAACACCTCCGAGGGCACGTACGGCGCCATCACCACCACCCACACCTACGCCGACCGGGTCGACACCGTGCGGAAGGCGCACGGTGCGGGCCTGTCCGCCTGCTCGGGCCTGATCGCCGGCATGGGCGAGAGCGACGAGGACCTGGTGGACGTCGTCTTCGCGCTGCGCGAGCTGGGCTCGGACTCGGTGCCCGTGAACTTCCTGATCCCGTTCGAGGGCACCCCGCTGGCCAAGGAGTGGAACCTCACCCCGCAGCGCTGCCTGCGCATCCTGTCGATGGTCCGGTTCGTCAACCCGGACACCGAGGTGCGGATCGCCGGCGGTCGCGAGGTGCACCTGCGAACCCTGCAGCCGCTGGGCCTGCACGTCGCGAACTCCATCTTCCTGGGCGACTACCTGACCAGCGAGGGGCAGGCCGGGCAGGCCGACCTCGACATGATCCGGGACTCCGGCTTCGAGGTGGAGGGCATGGGCGAGGCCACCCTGCCCCGGCACCGGGCGGACGCCCTCGCGGGCGGCGGCTGCGGCACCGGCGCCGCCACCGGCGGAGGCTGCGGCAGCGGTGCGGCGTCCGGCACCCCGGCCGACGCCGCGGACGCCCCGGCGGGCGGGCCGTGCGGGACGGGCGGCGGCTGCGGCCCGTGCGGAGGACACGGCGGGCACGCCGGACACGGCGGGACGCTCGACGCGGAGCCCGCGGCGTCGGCCGAGGCGCCCGGGCTCGACGAGCCGGCCGAGCTCGTCGAGGTCGCCGGGCCGGCCGGCGGGAGCGGCGACGAGTCGCGCACCGACCTCGTCCGGGTCCGCCGTCGTGGCGCCGGCACCGAGCTCGCGCCCAACGCCTGATCACCCGCCGCACGGAACGGAACGGTACGGAAGTAGACCCCTCATGGCCCAGCTGTCCACGGACACCCTCCTCGCGCTCGACCGGGCGCACGTCTGGCACCCCTACGGACCGATGCCCGGCACCGCCACCCCGTACGTCGTGGAGTCGGCGTCCGGCGTCCGGCTCACGCTGGCCGCGCCGGTCGCGGGCGGCCACCGCGAACTGATCGACGGCATGTCGTCCTGGTGGGCGGCGATCCACGGGTACGGCCACCCGGTGCTGGACGAGGCGGTGCGCGGACAGCTGGGCCGGATGAGCCACGTCATGTTCGGCGGGCTCACCCACGAACCGGCCGTCCGGCTGGCCGCCACGCTGGTGGAGATCACTCCGGAACCCCTGCAGCACGTCTTCCTCGCCGACTCCGGCTCGGTGGCCGTCGAGGTCGCGATGAAGATGTGCCTGCAGTACTGGCAGTCCGTCGGCCGGCCCGAGAAGCGCCGGCTGCTCACCTGGCGCGGCGGCTACCACGGCGACACCTTCCACCCCATGTCGGTCTGCGACCCCCAGGGCGGCATGCACCACCTGTGGGGCGGGGTGCTGCCCGGCCAGCTCTTCGCGGCGCAGCCGCCGGCCGGCTTCGACGCCCCGCTCGACGACGCCTACGTGCAGTCCTTCGACGAGCTGATGGAGCGTCACGCGGGCGAGCTCGCGGCGGTGATCGTCGAGCCGGTGGTGCAGGGCGCGGGCGGGATGCGTTTCCACTCCCCCGCCTACCTGCGGATGCTGCGCGAACTCTGCGACCGGCACGGGGTGTTGCTGGTCTTCGACGAGATCGCCACCGGGTTCGGCCGCAGCGGTGCGCTGTTCGCGGCCGATCACGCGGGCGTCTCCCCGGACGTGATGTGCCTGGGCAAGGCGATGACGGGCGGCTACCTCACCATGGCGGCGGCGCTGTGCACGGCGGAGATCGCCGACGGGATCAGCCGGGGCGAGATGCCGGTGCTGGCCCACGGTCCGACGTTCATGGGCAACCCGCTGGCGGCGGCCGTCGCGAACGCCTCGATCGACCTGCTGCTCGGACAGGACTGGCAGACGGAGGTCAAACGCCTCGAAGCCGGACTGCGGGACGGCCTGGCGGACGCCGCCGGGCTGCCGGGCGTCCACGAGGTGCGGGTGCTCGGTGCGATCGGCGTCGTGCAGCTGGACCACCCGGTGGACATGGCGGCGGCGACCGAGGCCGCCGCCCGGGAGGGCGTCTGGCTGCGCCCGTTCCGGGACCTCATCTACACCATGCCGCCGTACGTGACCGGCGACGAGGACGTGGCGCGGATCGCCGCGGCCGTCACGGCGGCGGCGGTGGCGGGATGAGCGCCCGGATCGTGTTCGTGACCGGGACGGGCACCGAGGTCGGCAAGACCGTGACCACGGCCGCCGTCGCCGCGGCGGCGCTGCGGGCCGGGCTGCGGGTCGCGGTGCTGAAACCCGGGCAGACCGGGGTCGCGCCCGGGGAGGCCGGCGACGTCGAGGAGGTCGCCCGACTGGCCGGCGGTCCGCTGACGCTCCGTGAACTCAGCCGCTACCCCGAGCCGTTGGCGCCGGACACGGCGGCTCGACGGGCGGGTCTGCCGTACCTGGCGGCGGAGGACGTCGCGAAGGCGGTGGCCGAACTGGCCGACCGGCACGACCTGGTGCTGGTGGAGGGTGCCGGCGGTCTGCTGGTCCGCTACGACGGGCAGGGCCGGACCCTGGCCGACCAGGCGCAGGCGGTGCGCGGCCTCGGGCTGCCGGCCGAGGTGCTGCTGGTGGCGACGGCCGGTCTCGGCACGCTCAACACCACCGCGCTCACGGCGGAGGCACTCGCCGCGCGCGGCCTGCCGCTGCTCGGTGTGGTGGTCGGCGCCTGGCCCCGCTCGCCCGGCCTCGCCGACCGCTGCAACCTGGCCGACCTGCCCCGCGCCGCCGCCGCCCCGCTGCTCGGTGCGCTGCCCGAACGGGCCGCCGGCGCGGAGGACTTCCCCGCCGTGGCGGCCGCCTCGCTCGCCCCCGGGCTGTACGGCCGGTGGGACGCGGCCGGGTTCACCGCGGAGCACGGCGCAGGCTGAGCGCCGGCTTTGCGCCGGCCGGGGCGCAGGGCTCTGGCCTCGCGCCCCGGCCCGTGGCCGGCCTCCTCCCGGGGGCCGGTCACCACCGTGCGCGCGCCGGGGCGGGAACGCGATGGTATTCGCTCGAACGGGTGAGATCCCGGCACCACCCGGTCCGCTGCGCGACAGGCCTCAATACCGTTCTCCGCATGACGGATGGCCTGATGGTGGACGAGGCCCTGCGGGCCCTCGCCGCGCTCGAAGCGGCGTGGAAGGACGACGACGAGGCACTGGCCGCGCTGGCCACCCGGGGACCGGCCGAACAACCGCTCGCCGCGCTCGTCGCGGCGTACGGCGAGCACGCCGTGGACACCCTGATGGCGCTGGCGTTCGGACTGCGGTCGAGCATGACCGACGAGGAGCTGGCGGAGCTGAGCGACGCCGTCAGCTCCAACATCGGGGCCCGGATGAGCGCCCTGCTCACCCAGACCCTGCGCGCCTGGGGCGAGACCGCCGGCGACGACCTCGACGTGGTCAAGGTGATCGCGCACGCGGTGATCGACGCGATGCGGGCGGTCACGGAGGAGCCGAGCAAGACGGACGTCCTCCCCCTGCTCGCCACCTTCCGCACGTACGCGCTCAGCAATCCCTGACGGGCCCGACAGGTCACCGCCGGACGGACGGCGTACCTGGCCGGCCGGCGCGCCGTCCTACCGGCCCGTCCGCCTACCCGCCGGCCGGCCCGGGGGCCGTCTCGGGCGGGCTGTGCGGATACCACCTGATTGAATGACGGTATGCACGATCTCCTGCTCCGTCTGCCCGACATCCCCGCGCTCCGCGACCGGTGCCGGGCCCTGGCCATGCTCGACGCCGTCCTCAGCCCCGACTGGGGCGACCGGTACTACTCCTTCGACGCGCACTGGGGCAAGGGCGAGGAGATGGCCTCGATGCGCAACGGGCAGGGCGACGACTGGTTCATGGTCTTCTCGGCGGCCGGCGTGTACGCCCGCGGCCTCGACCACGAGGCGCCCAACGCGCCGCACCTGCTGGCGGAGGTGCCCGAGTCCTTCCGGTCGTACGTCGACGAGCCGGCGTTCGCCGACTCCGAGGGCCGGCCGGACCTCACCGTCTGCTTCTGGCGCGAGAGCGGGGACACCCGCTGGCAGGCCCCGCAGACCGCCCCCACCGGCGGTGTGGAGCTCTTCGGGCTGCTGGCCGACGGCACGGCCACCGCGTACCGGGCGTGGGCCGAGGACTACTACGAGCCCGAGCACGAGCCGGACCTCGCCGCCGTCGAGCACGTCCTGGCGCTCCGTCCGCTCACCGGAGCCGTCGTGTCCGCCCTCAATCCGGAGACGGACCTGGGCGACATCGCCGACGACATCGTCGGGATCGGCTACCCGGCCTGAACCCGGGTGGCCGGACCGCCCCGGCGGCCCGGCGGCGACCGGACCGCCTGGGCTGCCCCGGCTACAGCGCGGCCTCGTCCAGACGGCGGCGCTGCTCCTCGGACAGGGTCACGTCGAGGGCACCGAGCACCTCGTCGAGCTGGGCGATCCCGCTCACCCCGACCAGCGGCAGGATCCGCGGCTCGTGGTCGAGCAGCCAGCTGAGCGCCACCTGGTTGACGGTGGCACCGGACTGCTCGGCGACCTCGCGCAGGGCGGCGAGCCGCCTCGGCGTGCCCGGGTGGTCGTAGGCGGCGCCGATCTCCACCTCGGGGCGGGTGAGGCCGCCGGAGAGGAGCGGGCTGTACGCCCAGAGCCGGAGGTCGCCCTCGGAGCGGACGTAGTCGAGGAGTTCGGACGTCACGTGGACGTGCGCCGAGGAGAGCAGCGGCACGTCGAACCGCGGCTGGAGGTACGAGTAGCGGTACTGGAGGTGGCTGTACCGCGGCTGCGCGCCGGCCAGCGCCCGTGCCCGCTCCACCCGCCAGACCGCGTGGTTGCTGGCGCCGACGGCCCCCGCCTTGCCGGACGTCACGAGGTCGGCGAAGGTCTCCACGGTCTCGGCGAGCGGGACGGACCGGTCCTCGATGTGGCTCCAGTACACGTCCACGTGATCGGTGCCGAGGCGGCGCAGGCTGCCCTCGATACCGGCCCGGATCGCCTTCTCCGAGAGCCCTTCGGCAGCCTCCAGCCCGGCCCCCGGAACGGACGGACGGGCGCCCACCTTGGTGCTGATGACGACCCGGTCGCGGGCGTTGCGGTCGGCCAGCCAGCGGCCGATGACCTCCTCGCTCTCGTCCCCGGTCGCGCCGTCGAGCCAGAAGGCGTAGTTGTTGGCGGTGTCGAGGACGGTCCCGCCCGCCTCGACGAACCGGTCCAGGATCCGGAACGAGGTCTCCTCGTCGACGATCGTGCCGAAGCCCAACGTGCCCAACACAATGGTGCGCTGAGGAACAGTCATGGATGAGCCTTCCGTAGTGGTCTGGACCATCCAAGACCGAATCACGATCACCCGCAACCGCTTATCCCCCGGCTCCGCACGGCCGGTCGCGGCGATCGGCTCGGCGCCGGACGGGCCGGGGAGTCCGGCCCCGGCCCGGCTACGAGCGGGCTACTGGCGGGCTACGGGCGGAAGGCCGGGACCTCCGGGCGGACGAGGGCCCGCGCGAACGGCTCGCCGCCGCGGCGCGCGTACGTCATGCGCTCCTTCACCTCGCGGAGGGTGCGGGGGCGGTAACCGGGGCCACCGCAGCAGCTCTTGTGGAAGCGGACGCCCGCGTGGAGCAGCACCGCGAGCGTCCGCCAGCCGGCGGCGTCGCGCCTGCGCGGGGCCGCGAAGGCGGAGCCCGCGTGGACCATCGGGCCGGCGCAGCGCGGGCAGACCCGACCGCGGTCGCGGTCGTAGGGCTGCTTGTACGAGGCCCGGCAGGGCAGGCAGACGTAGGAGGTCTTCGCGTGGGCCATCCCGCCAGCGTAGGGGCGCCCGGGAACGGCGATTCGACCGGTTTTCCACGCGGCGGCCCGGCCTCCGTCCAGGACGTCGCGGGTACGAGTGCGATGCCGGAGGGGCGGCACCGGAGGGGCGGCGCCGAAGGAAAAGGTCGAACACCTGGCTGCCGGGCCGCGAAACGGAGGGGACCGCCCCCGAGCAGGGCGGACCGCCCCGCCCGAGGGGGTGCCCACGGCACCGGCCGAGCCCCCGGGACCCTCCGTCCGGTCCGGTGACGTGCGGAACTGTGCTAGACCTTGGGTAATCAAAGGGGCCCACGTGCACCAGCTCAACCTCGGAGTCATGGCACAGTCGCGCAAAGAGAACGAGCGCCGACTGCCGATTCATCCCTCACACTTCGAGCGGATCGACCCCGACCTCCAGGGGCGCATCTTCCTTGAACACGGCTACGCCGAAGGTTTCGGCGTCCCGGACGAACAACTGGCACCACTGGTCGCCGGCTTCCGCTCACGCGAGCAACTGCTCGCCGAATGCGGCGTCATCCTGCTGGCCAAACCGCAGGCGGCGGAACTCGTGGAGTTCCGCGACGGACAGGTCCTCTGGGGCTGGCCGCACTGCGTCCAGGACGAGGAACTCACGCAGATCGCCATCGACCGCCGGTTGACCCTGATCGCCTTCGAGGCGATGAACCACTGGACCAACGACGGCTCGTTCAACCTGCACGTCTTCCACAAGAACAACGAGCTTGCCGGGTACTCCTCGGTGCTGCACGCCCTCCAGCTCACCGGCTCGACCGGTGACTACGGCCGCCGCCTGCGGGCCGTGGTCCTGGGCTTCGGCGCGACGGCCCGGGGCGCGGTGACGGCGCTCAGCGCGCTCGGCGTGCACGACGTCGACGTGCTCACCCAGCGCGGGGTGACGGCGGTCAGCTCACCGATCCACTCCACGCGGATCGTGCAGTTCGACCGCGACGAGAACGACGACCGGCGCAGCTTCGTGCTGTCCGAGGACGGCCGGGTGCCACTGGCCGGGTTCCTCGCCGAGCACGACATCATCATCAACTGCGTCCTGCAGGACACCGCCGCTCCGCTGACCTTCCTCGACGAGGAGGATCTCCGGCTGCTGGCACCCGGCACCCTCATCGTCGACGTGTCCTGCGACGAGGGGATGGGCTTCAGCTGGGCCCGTCCCACGTCCTTCACGGAGCCGACGTTCCAGGTCGGCGACAACGTCCGGTACTACGGCGTCGACCACAGCCCGTCCTACCTGTGGAACTCGGCGACCTGGGAGAACAGCGAGGCACTGCTGCCCTTCCTGCGAGCGGTGCTCGCCGGTCCGGGGGCGTGGAGCTCCAACGAGACCCTGCGGCGCGCGATCGAGATCCGCGACGGAGTCGTCCAGAACCCGAGCATCCTGGCCTTCCAGCACCGCTCGGCGGACTATCCGCACCGGTCCCTGGGGCTGTCGGCCGCCGCCTGACGCGACTCGCCCGCGCCGGCTCCCGGGAACGGGCCGGGCACCGCACGCCGACCGGTCGGCGAAGGGCTCCGGCCGGCCCCGGAGGCCCCGTCCTCCGGGGCCGGCTGCCGCCGTGCGCCGGCTACCCCGGGGTGACCAGCTTGCTCAGCGCGAGGCCGATCCGGTCCACGGCCTCACCGACCTCCTCGGGCTGCCGGGCGGTGAAGCAGAGCCGGAAGAACCCCGGCGCGGGGCTGTGCATCGTGCCGCCGGGGAGGAGGGAGACCTCCGTGGGAGGGCCGGCCAGGTGGTTGAAGAGCCACAGCTCGTCCCGGTCCAGCCCGCTGCCGGCCGTGACCGGAAGCGGGGCGTCGCCGTGCGCGCCCTCCGGCGGGCGCTTGCCGAGGTACTCCTGGAGGTCGAGCCAGAAGAACTGGGCCGGGTTGTCACCGTCCAGGTACACGAACTCGATGTCGTTGGCGACCAGCCGGTCCTTCACCTTCTCGAAGCTCCCGCTCAGCAGCTCGCGGTAGCGCCGCATCGCGTAGTCGGTGTACAGCTCCGAGCCGGCGCCGTTCACCGTGCTCGACAGGAGCGAGCCGATCACGTAGTGCTTCAGCGAGTCGAAGGGCGTGAACCAGGACTGCGGGTGCTTCTTTTCCTCGATGCCCGTCGTGCCCAGCATCGCCCGCTGCACCGGCCCGTACTTGGAGACCAGGAAGCCCGTCCGGAACCCCGACAGCCCGAAGTCCTTGGCGAAGCCCCACACCACGTGGATCCGCTCGGGGTTCCGCCGGTAGGCGTCCAGGGCCACCGCGCTGGTGAACGGGATCCGGCCGCCGTCGACCTGCGAGTGGCAGTAGATCTCGTCGGAGACGATGTGCAGGTCGGTCTCGTCGATCGCCCAGGTGTAGATCTCCTCCAGCAGTTCCTTGCCGTAGTTGACGCCCAGCGGGTTGTGCGGGTTCGTCAGCACCAGCAGCCTCGGCTGCCGGGCGGTCTGCCGCTCGTACTCCCGGAACCGCTCCTTGATCAGGTCCAGCGTCAGCCGGAACCGTCCGGGGCCCTCCGTCGGCAGGTCCACCGGGACGCACGTGAGCCTGGGCCGCTGTTCGAACGACCAGTTGAACCCCTGCCAGTACGGCGCCGGCAGCAGCACGGCGTCCCCCTCGACCAGCGGCGGCGGGCCGGGCTCGCCGGGCCTCGGTGCGTCCTGGAGCGCGAAGGCGAGGCACTCCAGCGCCGAGGCGACGCCCGCCGTCCCGAAGACGTCCCCCGCCGCCACCGGGGCGTCCCACGCCTTGGCGAGCAGCGCCGCCACCTGCCCCCGCAGTTCCGGCGTGCCGTACGCGGACATGTAGTGGATGTACGGCTCGGGGAGCAGGGCGGTGTGGTCGAACACCGCCTTCTGCATCGAGTCGTCGTAGACGAGGACGTTCTCCGCCACGGAGAGGTCGACGGCGGAGTCGGGCGCCAGGTGGCGGTGGTAGAAGGCGAGTGCCTGCTCGAAGTCGGGGATGCGCGCGAGCAGCTCGGCGGCCTCGTTCGGGCCGGTGGGGGTGACGGGGGTGGTCATGGTGGGGAGCACTCCTCCGGGTCGGCCGGATTCGCCGGATTCGCCCGCCGGTCACGGAACGTGGCGACATCGGCATGGTTCGCATACAGATAGTGTCAGCGCACCACGCCCCCGAGACCCCCGCCAGCGATCGGCACCCATCCGGCGACGGCCGGCGGCCGGCGGCACCCGTCACGCCGGGACGACCCGTACCGGCGGAGGTCGCGCGAAGGTCGGGCCGACGTCGGGGCGAGGTCAGGCCGACGCCAGCGGCTTCGCCCAGCGGGTCCACTGCGGCTGCGGCCCGTACCCTGCGGCCTGCCAGGTCCGGTGGCCGAGGAGGTTCTCGTCCAGCACCATCGCGTCGGCCCGCCGCCCGCCGAGAGCGGCGAAGCGCTCCTCCGCGGCGGCCAGCAGGGCGGCGCCGATGCCCCGGCGACGGTGATCCGGGTCGACGGCCAGACGGTAGAGGTGACAGCGCCAGCCGTCCCACCCGGCGATCACCGTGCCGAGCAGGACGGCCGGATCGTCCGCCCGTACCGCGACGATCAGGCACTCCGGGTCGCGGGCCAGCAGCGCGGCCACCCCGGCCGCGTCGTCGGTGATGCTGGTGCCCTTCGCCGCGCGGGCCCAGAGGGCGAGTACGGCGGGGATCTCGTCGGGGGTGGCGGTGCGCAGCGCGTGGTCGGTCATGCCGCCGTGTCTACCAGGGCGTTCGCACCCGCCGCCGGGAATTCCGCGGAGCGGGACGGGCCCCGGCCGGCCGCAGCAGACCCGCAGCAGGCCCCCGGCGGTGCGGGATGCGCGGCGGGGCGGCCCTCAGCCGCCCGCCAGCGACCACACGGTGGTGGTCTTCAGCGCCGCGTCCTCCAGGTCCGCGACCACCGGGACCTCGTACTCGGCCAGCTCGGTGAACCGTCCGCGCGGCAGGTAGGCGCGGCCCGGGTCGCCCACGATCACCACCGCGCCCCGGGCCCGGGCGCGCTCCAGGAAGGGCAGGAAGCGGGCCGCCATCGCCCGCTCGTAGAAGACGTCCCCGGCGAGCACCACCTCGGCCGGGGCGCCGTCGCCGTCCAGCAGGTCCGCGAACGCCGCGTCCACCCGGACGCCGTTCGCCTCGGCGTTGACCCCGATCGCGGCGACCGCGTACGCGTCGATCTCGGCCGCCCGCACCGAGGCGGCCCCGCGCAGCGCCGCCGCGATCCCGACCAGCCCGGAGCCGGCCGCGAGGTCCAACACCGTCCGGCCGCCGACCAGTTCCGGGTGGTCCAGCACGTAGCGGGCCACGCCGACCCCGCCCGCCCAGGCGAACGCCCAGAACGGCGGCGGCAGTCCGCGCTCGCCCCGCGCGTCCTCGGTCGTCTCCCAGAGCGCGATGGCGTCCTCCGCCATGTGCAGGTTCACCTCCGGCACGAACGGCACGGGTCGGACCACCGTCTCGCGGCGCACAAACTCCCGGTCCGACCGGGCAGTTGCGGCGGACTCGGCCGGTCGCGTCTCGTTCAGCATGCGTGCAGCATAGAGCCCGTGACCAGGTGCTCCGCCCACCCGACCACTCGGACGGCCCCGGCCGCGCCCGGTCCGCGCCCCGGCCCGCGCCCCGGCCCGTGTCCCGGACACCGGTCCGCGAGGTGCTCCCGCTCCGTGTCCCGGACGGCCGAAAGACGACCCGCGGACCCGGCCGAACGGCCCCGCACAACGGGTAGGTACTCCGCGTGGTCGGCACGGGGCCGGCCGGAGACGGGGGTCGGCGATGTCGGACAAGGCGCTCACGGGCAAAGCGCTCACGGACAAAGCGCTCGCGGGCAAGGCGGCGGTCGTCACGGGCGGCTCGCGCGGGATCGGGCGGGCCGTCGTCGAACGGCTGACGGCGGACGGGGCGGACGTCGTGTTCGCGTACGCGGGCAACGAGGCGGCCGCGGCCGAGGTGGTCCGCACGGTGCGGGCCAACGGTTCCGGCCGGGCGCACGCGGTACGGGTCGACCTGGGCGAGCCCGACGGCGCGGAGCGGCTGATGACCGCGGCCGAGGAGCACCTCGGCGGGCTGGACATCCTCGTCAACAACGCGGCGCTCACCTTCACCAGGGCCACGCTCGCCGAGACCGACCCGGCCGACTTCGACGCCGTCCTGGCCGTCAGCGCGCGCGCCGTCTTCCTGACCCTCCGCTACGCGGCCCGGCGGATGCGCGACAACGGGCGGATCGTCAACATCTCCAGCCTGAACACCCGCCGCCCCACCGACGGCATCGCCGCCTACCTCGCCGGCAAGGGCGCCCTCGAACAGCTGACGGCCGCCGCCGCCCTCGAACTCGGCCCGCGCGGCATCACCGCCAACACCGTCTCCCCCGGTCCGGTCGAGACGGACCTGCTGCGCGCCGTCAACCCGCCCCACGCCCTGGAGGTGGTGGCCGGGCTGACGCCGCTGCGGCGGCTCGGGCAGCCGTCGGACATCGCGGACGTGGTGGCCTTCCTGGCCGGACCGGACGGGCGGTGGGTCTCCGGGCAGAACCTGGGGGCCACCGGCGGACTCGGCTGACGGGGTGACGGGGGCCGCAGGCCCCGGCGCGCCGGGGCCGCCCGGGTCCGGCGCGGCCCGGGTGGTCCGGCCCGCCGGGAGGGGCCGGGCCACCCGGGCCGCGCGCCGCCACCGACGCGGTGCCGGCCGGCACGCGACCGGCCGCGTGCCCCGAGAGGTGCCCGGCGCAACCCGGATCACGCACCGCCACCCGATGCGTACCATTTCGATACCGAAGCCTGGGTGAGCTGCGAAGATGCTCGCTCCCCGGGGCCGGGCACGGGTAGCATCCGGCACATGCCATCCGGCCCGGTGCAGGCGGCTCAGCGCTGCCCTGCCGGCCTGCCGGGCGGCGGACTCGCGCGGGCCGGTCGGTGGTGCCCGCGTACTCGGTACGCGCGCCAGGGCAGTCGCGCGAACGGCGAAGGGCAGCGTCTTGGCGGATCGACTCACCGGTGGCGACTCCTCACTACTGCGGCGGATCAACGCCGCGGTGACCCTCCGGGCGCTACGCGCCGGCCACGCTGTGACCCTCACTCAGCTGGTCGGCGACACCGGACTCTCCCGGCCGACGGTCGAGGGCGTGATCGAGGGACTGGTGGAGACCGGCCTGGTCGCCGAGGTCGAGCAGCCGCAGAACGGCAGCCAGCCCGGCGGCGGCAGGCGCGGGCGGCCCGCCCGCTGGTTCAGGTTCCGCGCCGAGGCCGGGCACATCCTCGGCATCGAGATCGGCGTCCACGACATCCGGATCATCCTCGCCGACCTCACCGGCGAGGTGGTCGGCAGCCACTTCCGGCCGGTCGAGGAGACCCTCGACGCGGAGGAGCGGCTCACCGCCGTGCGGTCGGTGGTCGCCGAGGTGCTGCGCAAGGCCGGTGTCTCCCGGGACAACCTGTGGGCGGTCGGTGTCGGCACCCCCGGCATCGTCGACCGCGACGGCACCGTACAGCTCGGCACCGCCATGCCCGGCTGGACCGGCCTCGACCTCGGCGCCCGCCTCCGGCGCTCGTTCCGCTGCCCGGTCCTCATCGAGAACGACGCCAACCTCGCCGCCATCGCCGAGCACTGGCAGGGCGCCGCGGTCGGCGCCGACGACATGGTCTTCGTGATGGCCGGCCTCAGCCCCGGCGCCGGCTCCCTCATCAACGGCCGGCTGCACCGCGGCTTCGGCGGCGCGGCCGGCGAGATCGGCGCCCTGCACCTGCTGGGCCAGGAGGTCACTCCCGAGCGCCTCCTCTCCACCACCGGCAAGCCGCTCAACCCGCTCGACGAGGCGGCCGTCGCCCGGGTCCTCAAGCTCGCCCGCGAGGGCGACGAGGTCGCGCAGGTCGCCATGGACCGGTTCCTCACCCGGCTCGTCCAGAGCGTCGCCGCCCTCGTCCTCGCCATCGACCCCCAGCTGGTGGTGGTCGGGGGCTGGGCGGCCGGCCTCGACGGCGTCCTCGACCCGCTGCGCCAGCGCCTCGCCCAGTTCACGCTGCGCGCGCCCGAGGTCGCCCTCGCCGCCCTCGGCTCCGAGGTCGTCGCCATGGGCGCCCTCCGGGTGGCCCTCGACCAGGTCGAGGAACAGCTCTTCGCCGTCAACCCGCCGGCCACGGACCCGGCGGCCCCCGCCCGCGTGTGAACGGAGCGGCGGCCGACGGGAGCTCCTCCCGTCGGCCGCCGCACGTGGTCCCGCCCCCGGCGGGCGTTCTCTCCCGCCCTGCGGCGGGCGCCCGTTCAGCCCTCCGGCGGCTGCCGGTCCGGGCCGGTCAGGAGCACCAGTCCCGGGTCGAGCTCCCGACGGACGGCCCCGGACGGGAGGCCGTGGAGGGCCCCGGCGGCGGCCGGGTCGAGGACCAGCGCCTCGGGCATGGCGCCGAGCACCGCGGTGTCGCCGCGCACGACCGCGTCCCAGTCGAACTCGACGGTCCGCCCGGTCCGGTCGACCACCAGCGCCACCGTCTCGCCGGGGTGGTCCCGCACCTCGCCGAGGAGGACCTCCTCGACCGTGCGGGCCTCCTGCGGCGTCAGGCCGTCGAGGTGGTAGGTCTGCTTCTCCCAGCCGAAGGGCTCGTGCGCGAAGGAGCAGATCACGTTCGTGTCCGCGTCGAACCACCACTCGACGGTGAGCGGTCCGAGGGCGAACCCGACCAGTTCGGCCACCCGGTCGGCGGGCAGCCGGACCTGGTCGCCCTCGACGTCCAGCAGGACCGCCGTACCGAGACCCGGGTGCACCAGGGTGACGCCCGCCCGGCCGAACGCTCCGGCCAGCGCCTCGAACCGGTGGCGGGAGGTCCGGGTGCGGTACCAGGCCACGAACGCGTCATTCGTCGTCACAGTCGTCGTCCTCCATGCTGAAGAGGAACACGTTGTCCTTGCCGAACACCTTCTCCGCCTTCCGGATGACGGAGTCCGGCGTCGTCGCCTCGTCAAAGTAGTAGATCGCCTTCACTCCGGCCATGTCCGCCGCGTACTTCCCGATCTTGAGGGCCTGCCCGAACTTGGAGGCGTTCAGGGCCTTCGCCCCGCCCCCGACGAAGACGTACTCGCCGTTGGGACCGTACACGTCGAGACCGGACGAGCCGACGTTGGGCATGACGATCTTGATGTCCTGCCCGTTCGCGCCCTTGGCGACCGTTCCACCGATCATCCGGGCGACCCGCTCCTCGCGGCTCAGGCCCAGCCCGTTGGGGTCGTAGGGCGACCCGTCGCAGGACGGGGCGTCGACCGTCGGCGGCTTCTTGCCGCCCCTGCCCTCGCCGTCCGTGCGCGGGGTCCCGTCGAGGGCTCCGAGCGGGAGACGGCCGGCGGCCTGGGAGTCGGCGCAGGCGTCGAGGGTGCCTCCGGTGCCGCAGCCCGCGCCGGGATCGGCGGGGTTGTCGATGTGCGGGTCGGGGCTGCCGCTGTCGAGCGGGGTGGGGAGCTGGACGGGGTCGGAGAAGTCGATCAGCAGCCGGCGGAGCGTCTCCCAGAGGTGCCGGATGCTGACCTGCGGCCCGCTCTTGGTCCAGGAGCCGTCGGAGTAGTGGGAGGTGATGAAGGTGGTGTCGGTGGTCCAGGTGTCGGTGCGGGTGTAGAGGTAGGTGTCGTCCCACCAGTGGCTGACCTCGGTGCGGACGTCCTGGGTGACGGCCCGGGTGGTGCCGGTGAGGTACGGGGGCGGGGGCGGTGTGGGCCGGGGCTTGGGCGGCTGTGCTCCGGTGCCTGTGCCTGTGCCTGTGCCTGTGCCCTTACCCGTTCCGGTGCCCTTGCCGGTACCGGCGCCGGTGACCCCGACCGCCTTCGGCACCCCGCTGGTGCCCGGGTCGGTCGCGGCCTGCGGGCTCGCGCCGGTGCCGGTGGAGACCGGGGTCAGGCTGCCGTCGGCGTTGACCAGCTCGTAGATGAGGTAGCCGGCGACGGCCACCACGACGATGGTGCCGACGACGAGCGCGACGACGCAGCCGACGCTGCAGAGGGCGGCCGCTCCGGCCGCCTCGGCGACCGTGGCCCCGGCGGCGATGATCTCGCCGCCCGCGACGGCGACCGTCTCGGCGGCGACGGCGCCCGCGCTGAGCGCCGTCTCCACGACGGCCGCTCCCGCACCGGCGAGGGCCCGGAGCCCGGACGTGATGGCCCCCGCACTGATGTTGAACCCGCCGATGCTGAAGTGGCCGCTCGGGTCCCAGTTGCCGACCGGGTCGGCGTTGCCGTACGCGTAGCGGTTGGTGGCGGCGGCGGAGCCGAGACCGGGCACGCGGTCGTCGGCGGAGGTGAAGGTACCGGTGCCCGGGTCGTACCAGCGGGCCTGGGCGTGGACCCGGCCGGTGGCGGGATCCGTCCAGCCGCCCTGGTACCCGAGGTCGGGGGCGCTGCCGGAGGAGGCGGTGCGCTTGCCGAAGGCGCTGTAGGAGCGACCGGCCGCCAGCGCGCCGCTGCCGGTGTCGGTGGTGCCGAGGACGTCGTGGTGGGCGTTGGTGAGCAGGGTGCGGGCGGTGCCGCCGCCCGCGGGGGCGGCCGCGAGCGGGGTACCGTCGAGGGTCCGGGCGTAGGCGTAACTGCCGTCGGAGTCGGGCTCCTTGGCGAGGCCGGGGTAGGTGAACGCGGCGGCAGCGGCGCCACCGGCGGTCGCGGCGGTGAGCCGGTCGAGGGCGTCGTAGGCGTAGGAGCGGCCGTCGACGCCGGTCAGCCGGCCGAGCGCGTCGTAGCGGTTGGTGGAGGAGCCGGTGACGGCGCCGGACGCGTTCTTCGTCGTGGCGGTGGCGAGGGTGCCGCGCGGGGTGAACGTGTAGGCGGCGGTGGAGCCGTCGGGCGCGGTGGTGCCGGTCAGGCGGTTGCGCGGGTCGTAGGCGGCCGTGGTGGTCCCGGTGGTGGTGTGCTGCGCGGGCGTGCCGGTCCAGTCGACGACGGAGGTGCGGTTGCCGACGGCGTCCCAGGTGTAGTCGGTGCCGGTGGCGGCGGTGGTGTTGTGCGTCCGGGTGAGGCGGCCCGCCGGGTCGTAGCCGTACTGCTCGCCGTGCGGGTCGGCGGTGCCGGTGGAACCGCTGGTGAGCATGCGGCCCGACGGGTCCCAGCTGTAGGTGAGCTGGGTGGAGACGTGGCCGGTCGGGTCGGTGACGGTGTCGGTGGTGATCCGGCCGAGCCCGTCGTGGCCGAGGGTGCGGGTGGGGCCGGGGGTCTGGCCCGAGCGGCGCTGTTCGGTGGTGACCTGGCCGGCCAGGTCGTGGGTCAGGGTGCGGGTGAGGCCGGAGAGGCTGTCGGTGACGGTGCCGAGGTCGTCGTTGCCGCTCCACGTGTAGGTGACGCGAGCGCCGCCGGGGGCGGTCTCGGTGAGCGGACGGGCCGCGGTGTCGTAGGTGTAGGCGCTGGTGCCGAGCGGGCCCTGGCTGCCCTTCAGCAACCCGCGGTCGTCCCAGGCGAACGTCTGGGTGCCGCCGGGCGCGGAGGCGGAGGTGATGCGGCCGGCGAGGTCGTAGCCGAACGCGCGGGAGGCGTCGGCGTCGCCGCCGGTGCCGTTCTCGGCGACCGTCCGGCCGAGTCCGTCGTACGTGAACGCCCTACGGACGCCGCCGGGTTCGGTGACGGTGACGGGCTGTCCGGCCGCGTCGTAGGCGCTGGTCGTGGTCCGGTCCGCGGCGGACTGGTCGGCGGCCACGGCCGGCAGGGACTGCGCCTCGGCCAGGCCGAGGGTGTTGTACCGCTGGTGGGTCGCGTTGCCGTTGGCGTCGGTGATCCGGGTGAGCCGGCCGAGCAGGTCGTGGCCGAGGCCGGTGACCGGGGCGGACGCGGCGTCGCCGGGGCGGACCTGCGGGTCCGTGAAGGAGGTGGCCTGGTTGCGGGCGTCGTACGCGGTGCGCCAGACCTGGCCGCCGGGGTCGGTGAGGGTGACGACGTTCCCGGCCGCGTCGTAGCCGTAGCCGGTCCGGGTGAGCACGGTGCCCGCCTGGTCGGCGGACGACGTGGCGGTGGCCCGGCCGGCCAGGTCGTACGTGGTGGTGGAGGTGCGGCCGAGCGGGTCGGTGACGGTCGAGACGCGGCCCGCCAGGTCGTAGGCGTAGCGGGTGGTGCCGCGGCCCGCCGGGGTGCTGGAGGTCAGCTCGCCGAGCTTGTCGTAGGTGTAGCCGGTGGAGGTGTCGCCGAGGGTCTCGGAGAGCACGTCGCCGAAGTCGTCGTAGGTGTAGGTGGTGGTGTACCGGTCCGGGGTGGCGGTGCCGTTGCGGACCACCGAGGTGGCGGAGAGCCGTCGGTCCATGCCGTCGTAGACGGCGAGGGACTGGGCGCCGGACGGGTCGATGACCGACAGGACGTTGCCGTTGTCGTCACGGGCGACGACGGTGACGCCGGGCGTGGCTCCCGGGGCGGCCGGCGGGAGGGTGGTGCGGACGAGCCGGTCCCGCAGGTCGTAGGTGAAGGTCGTGGTGCGGCCGAGCGCGTCGGTGGCCGAGGTGGTGTTGCCGTCCGCGTCGTACGTCCACTTCCGCACCGGGTTCAGCGCGGTGCCCGCGCCCGGCGGGGTGTAGGCCGGCAGCCTGGCCTCGGTCCGGTGGCCCTGCTTGTCGTAGAGGTAGCGGGTGACCAGGCCGGTGGCGTCCCGGACGTCGGTCAGTTCGCCGAAGGTGTTGTAGCCCCGGGTGCCGGTGGCCTGCTGGGCGGCGGGGGCGGCGCCGGGGGTGCCGTCCTCGACCGGGGTCGCGGGGGTACTCGTGGCGGAGAGCCGGCCGAGCAGGTCGTAGCCGTGCGTGGTGGTGTACGCCGGGTCGGCCTGGCCTGGGGCGCCGGGCTGCGGCATGCCGCGCGGGTCGGTGGTGGCGAGGACCCGGCCCTGGGTGTCCCGGCGGAAGCCGGTCACCAGGGCGGTGCCGGCGTCGGGCCGGACGAGCGTGCGGACGAGCTGGCCGGTGGTCTGGTCCCAGACGTTCTCGCGGGTCTCGGTGCGGGTGCCGTCGCTGATCGTGGTCGCGGTGACCAGCCCGGCCGTGTCGTAGGCGCTGGTGGCCGTCCGGCCGAGGCCGCCCGGGTCGGCGGTGGTGGCGGTGAGGCGGTTGGCGGCGTCGTAGGCGTAGGTCGTGGTGCGGGCGGTCGGACCGCTGCCTCGGACGTCCTTGACGACGTTGCCGGCCTTGTCGTACGTGAAGGTGTGGAGGGTGATCTCGCGGGTGCTCGTGCCCGCCTGGTTCACCAGGGAGTAGGTCTCGGTGAGCACCAGGTCGTCGGCCGTGTAGGTGTACGTGACCAGGTGCTGCATGGCGTCGGTGGCTGCGGCGAGACGGCCGCCGGCGTCGTAGGCGAAGGTCTGCAGCCGGACGCTGCGGGGCGGCGAGTTGGCGGCGGGGTCGTCGACGAAGTCCTTCAGGTCGACGGCGACGAGTCGGCCGTTGGTGTCGTAGCCGTAGACGTAGTGCGCGCCGTTCGGGCTCCAGGTGTCGGTGACGTTGCCGAGCTGGTCGTACGTCACGCGCTTGGTGGTGACGCCGTCCTGGGTGACGGTGGTGAGCCGGTCCTGCGCGTCGTAGCCGTAGGTGGTGGTGCGCGGCGCGTCGCCGCCCTGGGCCTGCGCGGTGAGGTCGGTGACGGTGCGGCTCGCCAGGTTGTTGTCCGGGTCGTAGGCGTAGGTCGTGCGGGCCTGGTGGGTGACGCCGGTGACCGGGTTCGTCACGGCGGCGCCGGTCTCGGTGGCCAGGCGGCCGGCCTTGTCGTAGGTGTAGGCGGTGGCCACGCCGTCGGGGTGGGCGGCGTCGGCGACGGTGCGCCGGACCACCCGGCCGAGGTCGTCGAAGAAGGTGTTGAGGATCTGCCCGGCGGGGGTGGTGACCTGGGACTGGTCGCCGCGGTGGGTGTAGCCGTAGGTGGTGGCCCGGCCCGCCGGGTCGGTCACCGACACGGGGACGTTGCAGGTCGAACCGTTGTACTGCGGGGTGGAGTTGACGTTGGGCGGGCTGAGCACCTCCTGGCAGGCCCAGGTGGTGGTGGTCACCCCGCCGGCCGGTCCGGTCTCGGTGCGCCGGCTGCCGGCCGTGTTGTAGGTCAGGGTGGTGGTGTGGCCGTTGGCGTCGGTGACCTCCAGCGGCACGCCGTTGCGCGGGTCACCGGCCCAGTCGCCGTTGCCGTAGTAGGTGGTCCGCTCGGTCAGCGGCTCCAGCGCGGTCCGGTACCGGGTGGTGGTGGTCAGCTGGTTGGTCCCGAAGTTCCAGCCGTACCGGACGACGTTGCCGTTCTCGTCGACGGCGGACGTGAGGTGCCCGAAGGCGTCGTACCCGAACATCCGGGTCCGGCCGGGCGGCGGCGTCGGCGTGCCGTACCAGCGGTAGGCCAACTGGCCTTCCTGGTTGTACTGGTAGTAGGTGTGGATGCCACGCGGGTCGGTGCGGTGGACGACCAGGTTGGGGGTCGGACCGCTGGTGTCGGTGGTGCGGTCGTACGTCCAGCCGTTGTCCACGCCGGTGGCGGCGTTGTCGGCCCTGCCCACGTGCTGGACCAGGTTGCCGTCGTAGGCGACCGTGGTGACGTTCTCCGCGCGGGCCTTCTGGACCTTGACCAGCCGGTTGGGGCCGCCGGACCGGGACGTCTCGTAGGTGTACGCGGTGCAGTTGCCGCCCGGATCGCAGACCTTGGTCAGGTAGTCGCCGGTGTAGGTGTAGTACCAGGTGACGGCGCCGGTCTCGAAGTGCCGGGAGCTGGTGGAGACCGAGGTGACGTGGCCCCGGTTGTCCCAGTTGAGGAAGAGCCGGCGGTCGGACGACGCCAGGTTGAGCTGCGAGGTGGAGAGCTGCGAGCCCACGTAGTCGCGGTCCAGCCGCAGGTTTCCGGCCCCCTGCTGGCGGGTGATCTGGCGGACCCTGTCCCCCAGGTAGTAGTCCATGCCGCTCATCCGCAGGTGGCCGGCGTCCACCCACTCGCCGAACCCGCTGCCGCCGAACTCCGGGACGAGGGCGCCCCCGGGGTTCCGGCCGAAGTTGACCTTCCGGCCGTCCTCCAGGGCGAGGGTGGAGATGCCGTTCCCCGCGTCGGTGAGGCCCATGTCCCAGATCGACGTCCAGCCGATCCCGAACGAGCCGTTGGTGGAGCCGGCGCTGTTGTACGTCCGCTTGACCTGGAGTCCGATGCCCGGCTGCGGGAGGTCGAAGTCGGTTTCCTGGCGGGTGTAGTTGCCGAGGTAGAGGTTGACGCCGGTGTCGTCCAGGGCGCCCGGGTCGAGGCCCAGGTGGGCGGCGTCGTTCGGCGGCGGGACGACCACCGCGAACATGCTCATCTCGCTGAACGGCGAGGTGTAGCCGGCGTCCTGGACGCGGACCCGCCAGTAGTAGGCGGTGTTCCAGCGCAGCGCGTCGGCCGGCGGCGTGAAGCTCGCGATCGTCCCGAAGGCGCCGGGGTGTGCGGCGACGTTGACCATGCCGGAGCCCCAGCAGCCGCCCACCGCCGGGTCGCTGGTCGGGCAGATCTGGAACTCGGCCGAGGTCTGCGTCGTGCCGTCGTCACCGACGAAGGCGGAGACCGTCGGGGTGCGGGTGGAGACGGTCGCACCGACCGCGGGCCAGCCGTCGCTCGCGGTGGGCGCGTAGTGCGGCACGGTCAGCGCGGCGGCCTGGGAGGCCGGCACTCCGTGGGACGAGAAGAAGCCGGCGCCGTTGGTCCGGTCCGCCATGTCGTAGACCAGCAGGAAGTTCCCGGCCCCGAGGAAGGGGATGACGGCGCTGAGCGTGACGGACTGGCCCGGGGCGACGTCGAACGGCAGGGCGGTGAACGAGGCGGTGTAGTTCACCAGGGTCTGGTCGGACCGGTACAGGTGCAGGCCGAGGTGCTGGCCGGCGGGGGTCCAGGTGAAGTTCGAGGTGTTGGCGACGGTGAGCTGCAGGTATCCGATGGCGTCGTAGCGGGGGGCCAGTTGGAGCTGACCGATCTGGTAGGTGGCTCCGTAGGACTGGGCGGTGGTCTGCGCCGGTGCCTGCGGGGCCGCCTCCGCCTTCGGTGCCGTCTCCGCCTTCGGCGCGGCCAGTTGCTCCAGGGTCAGCGGGGCCGGGCCGGCGGGCGAGCGGCGCCGCTTGCCGGTGTCGTCCACCTCGGGCTGCGGGATGCGGTACTCGGGCAGCGCCTGCCGGGCCGCCAGCTCGTCGAGCTTCCTGCGGTGCTCCTCGGCGTCCGGCGCCGCGGCCGGCCCGGGGGCGGGCTTGCGGGGCGCGTCGGCCGCCTTGATCTCGGCGGCGATCCGGGCGCGCTCCTGCCCGAGCGGGCTGTCGTCGGCGGCCGGCACCTGCGTCGGCGGCGGCTCGGGGGTGCGCGGATCCGCGCTCACCCGGCCGGGCGGCAGCGGTGCGGAGACCACCGCGCGGTCCTTGGGCGCGGCCCAGGCGGCGGCCGGCGGGATGCCGAGACCGACGGCGACCAGCGCCAGGATGAGCAGTTGTGCGACACGACGCGCGGCCGGGCCGTCGCCGATCTTTCCGTACCAGTGCGAGTTCACGGCCCCACCCCAGGATCGCCGGACGCTTGGGTTGCCCGGAACGCTCGGGTCTCACGGAGCGCTCGGGTTGCACAGAGATCGTTCGGAACCTACCGATCCTTGTGCCACAAGCCCAGGGGCGCCCCCGAACGGTTCCCTCCCGTTCAGGAACCCGTGACAACTCCGCGACCGGCGGGGCGGGGGTCGGCGCGGCGGCCGGGCCGGGGCGGACCGCGGTGGTCGCCGCGGCACAAAAACGGCCCGGGCCAGGACGCCTGTGGGAGCGTCCGGGCCCGGGCCTGAGGGTTTTCCGGGAATGGTTCAGGAGGCGGCGGCACCGACCGGGGTCGCGCCGACCGGGGTGACCTCGACGAGTCCGGTCTCGCCGAAGGTGAGCTTGCAGGTGTCGGCCCGGTAGGTGGAGACCGCGAGGGCGACCAGGCGGCCGGCCGCCGCGTACTGGGTGGTCATCACCAGGACCGGGGAGCCGGGCGGGCGTTCCAGCAGCGCGGCCTCGCCGGCCTCGGCGACGCCCAGCTCGACCGAGCGGGACTCGCCGTCGACCTCCAGCCGCTCCAGCTGGCGCAGCACCGAGCGGGCACGGTCGCTCTCGGCCCGGAAGCCGGGCAGGTGCGGCAGCGCGGCGGCGGGCACGTGCAGCGACTCGCTCGCCACGGTCTGCCCCTGGACGAGGCGGACCCGGCGGACGGTGTGGACGGTGGCACCCTCCGGGACACCGAGCGCCACGGCCAGCCGGCCGGCGGCCGGGGCGGTGGTGCAGTCGACGGTGCGCCACGCCTGGCTGCGGGGGGCGCCGGGCCAGCCCTCCTCCTGCCGGTTGACCGGCACGCCGACCCGGGGGGCGGCGATCAGGGTGCCGATGCCGCGCCGGCGGACCAGGCGGCCCTCCAGCTCCAGCTGGTCGAGCGCCTGCCGCAGGGTGGCCCGGGCGACGCCGAAGCGGGCGGCGAGCTCGCGCTCGTTGGGGAGGATCTGACCGGTGGAGAACTCCGTGTCGATGGCGCGGAGCAGCACCGTGCGCAGGTGCCAGTACTTCGGTTCCGGTACGGCCGTGAGCTGCCCTGTCGTCCCCACCGCGTCCTCCACCCTGTTCTCTTCAGTCTGCCGAAAGAGGGCGGATCCGGCCCGCTGTCCGCTGTTGCGGCAGGTGGGAGAGCGGGCTTTTTCCGTCCTTCTTTATTAAAGGTCCTTGCAGTAAGTGACACTAGGGGCTGTGCCGGGAGATGGTCAAGACCAATGGCGGCGCTCGACGTGGTTGCCGCACAGTTTCATGGTGCGTTCACGACAGCTCCGCAAGCGGACGCGTCGGATGACACCCCCCGCCGGGCCTCTCGGTAGGCTGCTCGGGTGATCGTGGTGACGAGTGTGAACGTGAACGGAATCCGGGCTGCGGCCAAGAAGGGCTTCATCGAGTGGCTGGCCGCCACCGAGGCGGACGTGATCTGCCTGCAGGAGGTGCGCTCCGAGCCCGGGCAGCTGCCGGTCGAGCTGCGCGACCTGGACGGATGGCACGCGGCCTGGGCCCCGGCCGCCACCAAGGGCCGGGCGGGCGTCGCGGTGCTCTCCCGCCGGGAGCCGAGCCGCACGGTGGTCGGCTTCGGCTCCGAGGAATTCGACAATTCGGGCAGATATCTCGAAATCGACCTCCCCGGCCTGACCGTGGCCAGCCTCTACCTCCCCTCCGGCGAAGTGGGTACCGAACGCCAGGAGGAGAAGGAACGCTTCATGGCGGAATTCCTCACCCACCTCGGCGCCCTCCGCACCCGGGCCGCCGCGGAGGGCCGGGAGGTCGTGGTCTGCGGCGACTGGAACATCGCCCACCGCCCCGAGGACCTCAAGAACTGGAAGGCCAACCAGAAGTCCGCCGGATTCCTCCCCGAGGAGCGCGCCTGGCTCTCCCGCGTCTTCGACGAGGCCGGCTACGTGGACGTCGTCCGCCGCCTCCACCCCGACGGCACCGGCCCGTACACCTGGTGGTCCTACCGCGGCCGCGCCTTCGACAACGACACCGGCTGGAGGATCGACCTCCAGGTCGCCACCCCCGGCCTGGTCGCCAAGGCCACCGACGCCCGCGTCGAACGCGCCGACACCCACGCCGAACGCTGGTCCGACCACGCCCCGGTCACCGTGGCCTACGACCTCGAGTCCTGACCACCCGTTGACGGCCGCCACAGCGTGTTCACCCACGGTGCACGCACGGCGACCCGGGAATCGGAGCACGGCATGAGCGGCCGTTCCCTGACTACTCCTCACCGGAGCCGATAGCCCTCAGCGCCGACGGGGAGTCGGTGGCCGAGGTCGTCCACCGCAGACCGGCCGACGCCCTCGGGCCCCCGGCCGGGGATGCCGGTGAAGGCCGTGCCGTCCCGGCCGAAGACGTCGCACGCGACGGCCCCGGGAGCCCGGCGTGGCGGGCGGTGCCGCCCGGGGCGGCCTCGGCGAGAGCCGGCGCCCGCACGGGCAGCGCCCTCGCCTGCGGGGCACGGAGCCCGACGGAAGGCAGGCTGTCCGGTCGGGCCGCCGCATCGCGGAGCGCGGGTGCGGCGGCAGGTTCCCGGTGCAGGGCCGCGGGCGGCCGGGCGGTCAGCCCCAGATCATGTTGTCCGCCGGGGTGGCGGTGGGCTGCGGGGTGGCGGTGGCGGTGACAGCGATCGGCGTGGCACCGTCGGTGTCGGAGGCCAGTGCCGGCGAGCAAGCCACCGCGGCGGCGGCGAGGGCGAGGGCGGAGACCGCGGCGGCCTTGGCGAGGGCGGTACGAAGCATGGCGGTGTCCTTCGGAAGAAAAGGGGCGGCGGCGACGTGGATCCGGCTCGCGTCCCGCGGTGACGCTTCGTCCGGCCCGCCGCCCGGAAGCGGTGCTCCCTGGCGGCAGTCACTAGCTTCGCCGCAGCTCAGGGCAGGTGGAAGGGCATTCAGGTGGACGGAATCGTCCCTGGACCGTTCCGGCCAGCGGGGCCGGGATCGGCCGGCAGCCGCTCGTGGAAGGCGGCGACCAGGGGCACCTGCCCACACTGCACCCGCCAGCCGGTGAGCCCCGGCGACACCGCCACCGCCCGCCGGCAGAACGCCTGGGCACGCTGCTCGGCGTCCTCCAGACGGTCGGCGAGCACGAACACCCCCAGCACGGGGTGCGGCACGGCACCGGCGTGGACGCTGACGTGCTCGATCCCCTCCTCGGCGGCGGCCAGCAGCAGCTCACGGGCGTCGTCGGGCAGCTCGGCGGGGCCCGCGGGGGCCTGCAGGGAGACATGAACCAGGTACATGGAACGAGGGTGCCGAATCGGGCAATTCCCATACAGGGGAAAAACCTGGACGGTTCGGGCCCCGGCCGGAACCGTCCAGCCTTCCCCCTGACCCGTCCATTCCAGGAGCACGCTGTGACATGATTCGCTGAACGCGTGTACGAAGAATCCCTGGGGGGACACGTGCTGACCGCACTGGGTTTGGACACCGCCGCCGAGGCCGTCTACCGCGTGATGCTCGCCCACCCCGACGACGGCGTCGCCGCCATCGCGCACCGCCTCGGCCAGGACGAACACCACGTCAGGACCGCCCTCGACCGGCTCAGCGAACTCGCTCTGCTGCGCCCCTCCGCCGAACGCCACGGCCGACTGCGCGCCGTGTCCCCCGACATCGGCATGGAAATCCTGATGGCCCGCCAGCAGGCCGAACTCGCCGCCCAGCAGATGCGCGTCGAAGCCTCCCGCGCCGCCGCCGCCGAACTCATCGCCGAGTACGCGCAACTGCGCCCCGCCGCCGGCAACCCCGGGGTCGAGCAACTGGTGGGGCTCGACCAGATCCGCGACCGCCTCGCCACCCTGACCCGTGAGGTGCGCGAGGAGGTGATGACCTTCGCCCCGGACGGGGGCCAGCAGCCGGAGAACATCGAGGCTGCCAAGCCCCTGGACGCGGCTCTGCTGGACCGCGGGATCCGGATGCGCACCGTCTACCTGGACAGCGTGCGCAACAGCCCGCACACGGTGGAGTACGTGAACTGGCTCGCCGAACGCGGCGGCCGGGTACGCACCGCGCCCTCGCTGCCGACCCGGATGATCCTGGTCGACCGCGCCACCGCCGTCATCCCCGTGCGTGGTGACGACACCGCCGCCGGCGCCGTGGTCCTGACCGGCCACGGCACCCTCGTCGCCCTGTGTGCGCTGTTCGAGAACGTCTGGGCCGGCGCCCAGCCGCTCGGCGAACAGGCCAGCCGCGACGAGCGCGGGCTCAACGCCCAGGAAGCGGCCTGCGTCCGCCTCCTCGCCGAAGGACACACCGACGACGCCATCGCCAAGCGTCTGGGCGTCTCCCCCCGCACCGCACGCCGCGTCGCCACCGACCTCATGGAACGCCTCGGCGCCCGCAGCCGTTTCGAAGCCGGCGTCCGCGCCGTCCAGAACGGCTGGCTCCCCACCCGCCGCACCTGACCGATCACCCGCCACCGCCCGCCCCTCACCCGACGCACAACCCCGGGCGGCTGGACCTTCCTCGCGCTCCTCCCCTGCGGGCCGAAGCGGCGCGGCCCCGACGCGGGAACCCGCCGGGACCGGGGCCCGGCGGGTTCGCGCAGTTTCGGCGGGTGCCTCATCAGGACCTACCAGTCGGTGCCGATGGTGCTGCGGTTGCCGAAGGTGTTCTGGCCGGTGCCCGGGTAGAGGTACATGTCGCCGGTGGACCCCTGAGGCGCCTGGACGGCGGCGACGTCCGACCTGCCGTCGGCGTTGAAGTCACCGCCGACCAGGTCACGCATGATGTTCCAGCCCGTGCCGGCGCTGACCGGGGCCGCGAACCAACCGGTTCCGGTACCCGGGAAGACGTACAGCCTCCCGTCACCCTTGCCGACCGCCGCGATGTCCGCCCTCCCGTCGGCGTTGAAGTCACCACCGGTGAAGCGGTCCAGGTCGTTCCAGCCGTTGCCGGCGTTGATCGGAGCCGCGAAGTACCCGGTCCCGGTACCCGGATACACGTACAGGTTCCCGTCAGCCTTGCCGACCGCCGCGATGTCCGCCCTCCCGTCGGCGTTGAAGTCACCGCCGACGAAGTGGTCCAGACTGTTCCAGCCCGTGCCCGCCGACCAGGACGCGCCGAACGCCCCGGTGCCGGTGCCCGGGTAGACGTACAGCTTCCCGTCGCCCTTGCCGACGGCGGCGATGTCCGCCTTCCCGTCACCGTTGAAGTCACCCGGCGTCATATTGGCCAGCGAGTCCCAGCTGGTACCGATCAGGCTCCGCTCACCGAAGGTACCGACCCCGGTGCCCGGGTACAGGAACATCTTCCCCGTCGCCGCGTCCACCGCGGCCAGGTCGGTCCTCCCGTCGCCGTTGTAGTCGGCCGGCGCGAAGCCCGTCATCCCCACCGGGGTGGCCGGCGGAGGGGTGCTGTTGTCCTCGACGACCTTGTTGTACCGCAGGGCCACGTAGCTGCTCGCCGGGTAGCTCGATATGTTTCCGCTGTAGACGTTCCCACTCCCATAGGTCATGTCGGTCCGCGAGTTCGACTGGTGGAGGTAGGTGAAGTCCCCGGTCGCCTGGTTGTTCCACCGCACGAAGAGCACGACATGGTCGCTGATGTTGTCCAGCGCGTCGCCGGGGCGCAGGTCGCTCTTGTTGATGCGCGCGGTCAGCGACCGGCTGTCGAGGGTCTGGGTGGTCGCCGAGCCGAGGCCGGTGGCCGACAGGTGCCAGGCCATCGCGATGAACCCCGAGCAGTCGGTGCGGTACGAGTGGCCGTCGCCGTCCCCGTACGTCGCACCCTGGTTGTACTGGACGTCCTGGGCGTCCCAGTACTGGGCGCGCGACAGGATCTCGGACCGGTTGACGGGGCCTCCGAGGGAGGAGCCGGCCTGGGCGGGCGGTGCGCTCAGGCCGGCGGCGGCCATGGCGGCGAGCAACGGGGCGAGCACTGACGGGCGGCGGAAGACGCTGGTCCTGGGCATGGCTGACTACCTCGATCTGCTGAAGGGTGGGTGTCGGAGACTGGTGCGGGGAGCCGGCTACCAGTCGGTGCCGATGGTGCTGCGGTTGCCGAAGGTGTTCTGGCCGGTGCCCGGGTAGAGGTACATGTCGCCGGTGGACCCCTGAGGCGCCTGGACGGCGGCGACGTCCGACCTGCCGTCGGCGTTGAAGTCACCGCCGACCAGGTCACGCATGATGTTCCAGCCCGTGCCGGCGCTGACCGGGGCCGCGAACCAACCGGTTCCGGTACCCGGGAAGACGTACAGGCTCCCGTCACCGATGCCGACCGCCGCGATGTCCGCCCTCCCGTCGGCGTTGAAGTCACCACCGGTGAAACGGTCCAGGTCGTTCCAACCGTTGCCGGCGTTGATCGGAGCCGCGAAGTACCCGGTCCCGGTACCCGGATACACGTACAGGTTCCCGTCAGCCTTGCCGACCGCCGCGATGTCCGCCCTCCCGTCGGCGTTGAAGTCACCGCCGACGAAGTGGTCCAGACTGTTCCAGCCGGTGCCGGCCGACCACGGGGTACCGAACGCTCCGGTGCCGGTGCCCGGGTAGACGTACAGCTTCCCGTCCCCCGCGCCGACCGCAGCCAGGTCGGACTTCCCGTCACCGTTGAAATCACCCGGCGTCACGTTCCCGACCGAGTCCCACCCGGTGCCGATCAGACCCGGCCGACCGAAGGTGCCGACGCCCGTGCCCGGGTACAGGAGCATCGTCCCCGTGGCGGCCTCCATCGCGGCCAGGTCCGTCCGCCCGTCACCGTTGAAGTCGGCCGAGGCGAAGCTCGTCATGCCGACGTCCTCGGCGGGGGGCTGCGGTGTGGTCGGGCAGTTACGGCTCCTGAGCGTCGTGCCGTCGACGAACGCGGATCCGTTGAGCACGGACTGGGTCACCGTGCCGTTGAGCCTCTGCTCGTAGTGCAGATGCGGCCCCGTCGAGTTTCCGGTGCTGCCGACCGAACCGATCTTGTCACCGGCCTCCACCTGTGCGCCCTGGCCGACGTTGAAGCCGGCCAGGTGCGCGTACAGGGTCTGCCAACCGCCGCCGTGGTCGATGACGATGCGGTTGCCGTAGTTGCCGGCACTGGAGACCAGGCTGACCGTGCCGCTCGCGCTCGCCACCACGGCCTGGTTGACCGTGGTGCCGGGGCCGCCACGCGTCCAGTCGATGGACAGCGGCGGATTGTGGTTGCTGCGTACGCTTCCGGTCCAGCTCTGGTCGCAGACGAAGGGAAGCTGAAAGCCTGGCGTGGCGGCGTGGGCCGGCTGCGGGGAGACACCGACGGCGGCGGCACTCGCCACGGCGATCGCGGAGACGGCGCGGCCCAGGCGGATGGCGGCGGGCATGAGGAAACTCCAGGTCCGAGGTCTTGGAAGCGGGGAGCTGTGCTGGGCGCAGGCCGGGCCCGGAACGGATCACGGGCCGGGCCGACGCCGTTGTCGGGACCGGGTCGGGCCGGCTACCAGCCGGTGCCGATGGTGCTGCGAGTGCCGAAGGTGTTCTGGCCGCTGCCGGGGTAGAGGTACATGGTGCCGGCGGCGCCTCGGGGGGCCTGGACGGCGGCGATGTCGGTCCTTCCGTCGGCGTTGAAGTCGCCGCCGACCAGGTCGCGGATGATGTTCCAACCCGTACCGGCGCTGACCGGGGCGGCGAACCAACCGGTTCCGGTGCCCGGGAAGACGTACAGGCTCCCGTCACCGATGCCGACCGCCGCGATGTCCGCCTTCCCGTCGGCGTTGAAGTCACCTCCGGTGAAACGGTCCAGGTTGTTCCAGCCGTTGCCGGCGTTGATCGGAGCCGCGAAGTACCCGGTCCCGGTACCCGGATACACGTACAGGTTCCCGTCACCCGTGCCGACCGCCGCGATGTCCGCCCTCCCGTCGGCGTTGAAGTCACCGGCGGAGAAGTTGTCCAGACTGTTCCAGCCGGTGCCGGCCGACCAGGGGGTACCGAACGCTCCGGTGCCGGTGCCCGGGTAGATGTACAGCTTCCCGTCCCCCGCGCCGACCGCAGCCAGGTCGGTCTTCCCGTCACCGTTGAAGTCACCCGGCGTCACGTTGCCGACCGAGTCCCACCCGGTGCCGATCAGGCTCGGCTGAGCGAAGGTGCCGACCCCGGTGCCCGGGTACAGGAGCATCTTCCCCGTGGCCGCCTCCACCGCGGCCAGGTCCGCCTTCCCGTCACCGTTGAAGTCGGCCGACGCAAAGCCCGTCATCCCCACCGGAGTTGCGGGGGCCTGGCCGATGGCGTCGACGATCCGCTGCGCGTCGGCCACCTGGTACTGGTAGCGGTCGGGATAGGCCGAGCGCTGGACGCCCTGGCAGACCTCGCCGATCGGCTTGGTCATCCAGGAGTTGTTCGGATATGTCGAGAGCAGCGCATTGATGAACTTGCGGGTCGTCGTCGCCGGATCGAGCCTCTGCGCGGTGCTGCCCCACGACGCCCGCTGCTGGAACAGACCGACGCTGTCGTGGTCCTCCATGTTCGGGTTGTTCCGCAGGGTGGATTCCACGATCGCCGTGGTGATCGCGATGACCTCGGCCTGCTGCGGCACTCCGATGGCCCGCACGGTGTTGACGATGGCCCGGGCACAGGACATCCGGTACGCGGTCATCGCGTTCCGCAGGGTGCCGGTGAGCTGCTGGTTCAGCTGGGCGGCGGCGGTGGTATCGGCGGAGGAGATCGTGCCGCAGGACACGTCGGGCAGGGCCGCGTACGCGGGGCTCGTCGCGGCGACGGTCCCGCCGGCCAGGACCGCGCTCACCGCGAGGAGTTGAAGGGCCTTGCGCAGAGTCTTCTTCATCGGAAAACGCTTCCTTCGTTCGCAAGCTTCGTTCGCTCGGTCGGATGTTCCGTCGCCGGGGAGTTGGGCCACGACAGGTTTCGAAGGTGCTGAGGGAATCGCCGTCGACCGTGCGCCGGACAGGGCAAGGCCCGGCCGGACACGCGTGCGGTGCGGAGTGGGAGCAGAGAGTGGGAACGTCCCGGTTCGGCGGCGTCCGGGTGGAGCCCGAAGCGGGCCGCTACTGCCGACCCGTGGCGTCGGTGCTCACCCGGGGCGGAAGCGGGGCGGTGACCGCGACGGGCTTCGTGCTGCGGGAGCGGATCACGGCGGGGCTCCTTCGGGGCACACGCACAACACGGGTGTGGTCCGGATCCGGCGCGTCCCGCAGTGACGCTGTCCCGGCTCCTCTCGGCTGCTCGTCGCCGCCGTCGAGTAAGAGCCTGCCCGCCGGCCGGTGGCCGGACCAGGGGCCGGCGCTGGCCCGAACCGGCCTTGGCCGAGTCCGTCCACCGTGGTCGGCCGCGGACGCCGCCCGACGCCCCGCGCCAGGCCCATCCGGCCACCGGGCGGCCTCCGACCGATCGTCAGTGCTGGTCACCACGAGGCAGATGTGGACGACGGCGCCGTACCCGTCGATCCGCCCCTCGCCAGCGAGGGCGCCGGGCGGTCGGGCAGCCCGGGACCGCCCGGGTCGGGCAGGGGGTGTGGCCCCGGGGGTGCACTTTCGGGGATGGGAGCGGCGGGTGCCGGCGGTGTAGGGAGAAGAGGCAAGGCAGCGGTAGGCGACCGGGAGGGCCAGTGCGCGCGAGGGCGGACGATCGCAGGGGGAACGGCGGCGAGCGGGCCGGCGGAGGTGACCGCAAGGCCCGGGAGACGCGGGTGAGCGGGCCCGTGGCGGAGGCGATGTCCCCGGAGCAGGCCCGTGAGCTGCAGCGGAGCATCGGCAACGCGGTCGTGGCCCGGATCGCGCGGGGCGGGCGGGGCGCACACGATTCGGACCCTGTCCAGCGGTCCGGTGTGCACGAGGTGCTGCGGGGGGCCGGGCGGCCGCTCCAAGGGCAGGTGCGCGAGGAGATGGAGGGGCGGCTAGGGGCGGACTTCTCCGATGTGCGGCTGCACACCGGTGCGGCGGCCCAGCGGTCCGCCGCCGAGATCGGTGCGCGGGCCTACACGTCCGGCAGGGACGTCGTCATCGGGCACGGGGGCGGCGACCGGCACACCCTCGCGCACGAGCTGACGCATGTGATCCAGCAGCGGAAGGGGGCCGTCGCCGGTACCGACCGGGGGGACGGGCTGCGGGTCAGCGATCCCGGTGACTCCTTCGAACGCGACGCCGAGGCCAACGCGCGACGCGTGATGGCGCGGCCGGCCGGTCGGCCGGATGCGGTCCGGCGGGCGGAGCCGGGCGGCGGCGCCGCAGGGGACGGCGGGCCCGCCGTGCAACGGAAGCTGGGGTTCGAGACGGAGATCGACATGCCCGTCGAGACGTCCGGTGGCGCGGCGTACGAGGGCGACACCGACCTGGCCCAGAGCACCGCGGGGGACTTCAAGCTGGTCTCCGACAAGCGGTCGTTGCGCAACGGGGCCGACTACTCGAACGTGGAGTTCGTGACCGGGGCCGTCCCGGTGGTCGGCACGGGGAGCGAGTCCGGGCCGGCGGCCCTCGATCGGCTGGTCGACGAGATCAGGACGGTGCGCGAGGCGTTCTACCGGGAGACCGAGAAGACCCCCTTGGCGGACCTGGGCCTGGAGCTGGAGATCCTGCCCGCAGGGCAGGACGCCCGGATCGCCCCGGATCTCGACTTCCCGAACTACGCCGGCGCCCAGGGCATGGGCGACGGGCTGTTCGTCCACTACTCGGTCGGTGTGCCACTGGCCGGGATGCCGATGTTCTTCGACCACCTCCGGGGTGCCGCTCCCCACGTCCAGGGGGCGCCGCTCCCCCGCGCCCGGTTCCGGCTCTCGCAGGCGAGGACGTTCGCCGGCCAGGTCGTGGCCCGGTACGAACAGGGCCGGGAGTCGGCGCGCAAGCGCAAGCGGCTGGAGACGGACGCCCTGGACGGCTACAGCCAGCTGTTCTTCACCCAGGTCGCGGCCATGGCCGACTACCTCGCGCAGGATCAGGACCAGGGCCAGATCAAGAACCTGACGGTCGTGCTGTCCCGGTCCCGGCTCACGGACGTCCGCGCGCTCCTCGACCCCGGGTTCCAGGACTTCCTGCGGGACGACAGCGAGGTGATCGTCGACCTGCTCGCACAGTTCCAGGAGGATCCCGGCGACGGCAGCGCGAACCTGGAGTTCCGCGACGAAGCCACCCGGGAGATCGACGGCCTCCCGGTGACGCTCCTCGAATTCGCCGAGTCGACGCTGAAGGGCGTCCCCCAGGTGCCCCAACAGAGCGTGTTCGGCGGGATGAACCAGATCGACCCGCACGAGGAGGAGGGCGCCATGATGGTCCCCTTCGAGATCCGGACCATGGGCTCCCTGATGAAGACCTGGGACGAGCTCAAGGCCGAGCTGCGCGACCTGGCGGGCTGGGCGGAGGAGGCGTACCGGCACGACCGGACGCTGGCCGGCGACACGGCCCGCAGGCGCACCGGTTCGTGACGCGCACCGGTGCGTGACACGTACCGGCATCCGGCGAGGGCCGGCCCGTGACACGGGCCGGCCCTCGGTACTCTCCGACACGCCCGGGACGGCCGCTGCCCCCACCGGCGCCCGAACGGTCGGACGGGCGCCGGGAGGGATCGGATTCAGCCGTATTTGAGTGACCGTCAGATTCACGGTCGGACGCCGGGCCGGAGCTTCCCAGGGCCGCCGAAATGAGAATGTACAGTCACGATCAGGGTGCCTTCCCAGCCTCCGAACCGTCGGTTTTCGGCCGGAACGAGTGAGGCTCACCTTTTCTCACGGGACAACCTGACAGACCATGCGTGTGGCATCTGTTCACCTGAGGTCGCTCAACACACCGCTCACGTTGAGGACCTCGTGGCACTCCTGGGCCTGCACGCCGGTGGCCGGAGTGCCCGGCTTCGCGCAGGTCACCTGGACCGTCACGGTCTGGTTCTCAGTGATCCTGATGGGGGTGACCCAGTGGTAGTCCTGGTTACGGAACGTCTCCAGCGCGATCGTCGTGATCTTGCGGTCGCCGAAACCGATCGTCACGACGCCCTCGTCGCCCTGGAAGTTGGCGACGACGATGTCCGTGATCCCGAACGTCTTGCCCACGGGCACGACGTAGGTGCCGACCTTGGTCTCCCCTGCGGCCGTCGTCAGGTCGATGGTGGCCGAACCCTGCTGCCCGCCCCCCGGTCCGGTCCCGGTGTCGCCGCCCGTTCCGGTACCGGTACCGGTACCGGTACCGGTACCGCCCGCGCCGGGCAGGGCGCTCCCGGCCCCGGAGCCCGGCTGCCCGGGGCTCGCCACCGGGGTCCGGCCGCCGGCCGGCGCCTCGGTGGGGGTCGACTGCTGCTGGACCGCCTGGTCGGCGGCCTCCCTCGCGGTGCTGCGCACGGCGGGACGCACCAGCAGGAACCAGGCCAGCAGCAGCGCGAGGAGCGCCGCCAGGGCCGCCAGCAGCCAGGTCGGGAAGATCGGTATCTGGACGAACTCGGCCTCCGGCCGCGGCCGCTCCCGGTCGTCCTCGCCGGCGTCGTCGGCCCGGTCCCCGGCCTTCGCCCCGGCCTTCGCCTCGGTCTCCGCCACGGTGACGGTGAACGGCCAGGTGGCCGGCTTCCCGAACCACACGGGCTTCCCGGCGCGGACCCGCAGCGCCACCTCCACCGACTCACCCGGCTCCAGCTTCGGAGCCGCGGGGCGGACGTCGA
Source organism: Kitasatospora sp. NPDC002965 (assembly GCF_040611255.1). Taxonomy (NCBI): domain Bacteria; kingdom Bacillati; phylum Actinomycetota; class Actinomycetes; order Kitasatosporales; family Streptomycetaceae; genus Kitasatospora; species Kitasatospora sp. NPDC002965. The sequence goes on from NZ_JBEXNT010000016.1 coordinate 48,511, forward strand.
ACTTCAGGTCCTCACCGGGCTGGGCCGGGGTGAATCCCACCTGGACGGGGCGGTTGCCCTCGTTGTGGACGGCGAGGCGGTAGCGTCCGCGCAGCCAGCCGCGGCGGCGCTTGGGGGCGCTCTCGGCCCGAAGCTGCCGGAATCCCTCGACCCGCACGGTGGTCTCGGGGACCTTGACCGCCTCGGGGTGCTCGGTGGGCAGGACCCGTACGGCCAGGGGCACCTCGCCCGCCCGCACCCGCGGCGAACGCGGGGGCGCCAGGCGGATGGTCACCGTCTCCGAGGTGCCGGGGTAGAGGGAGACGCGGTCGGGCTCGACCGTCGTCCAGGCAGCGCAGTCACCGACGACTTCCAGGCGGTACGCCTCGACGATGTCGCCGTCGTTGCGAACGGTCAGGCTGGTGGTCGCGGTACCGCCCGGTGTCACCGTCACCGACGGGATGTCGAGGCCGGGCGCGCCGGGGCTGGGAGTGGCTGCTGGGGTCGTCACGCCGCGACGCTACGCCGCCGCCCCGCCCATCTCCACGGACGCGGGGGCAAGGCCCCGGGCAGCCGCGATGCCCCCGCGAACTCCGCCCAACTCCTGTGTCCAGGAGCTTTGTTGCCTTTGGACCCCGCAGTACTCCCCTCATACGCATCATGGAACAGGTACGCCTCATGCTCCACACCGACCTCATCGGCACCGTCCACCCGTCCGGCACCGGCACCACGCGGCCGACCGTCCCGCCCCAGGGCCGCGCCCCGGCCCACAGCCCGGCCCACGCCCGGGCCCCGCACGACGCCGCGGCCGGCGAGCCCGGCGGACGGGTCACCGTGGCCGTGTACGCCTCGGACCCGGTCCTGTACGTCGGGATCGTCCAACAGCTGCGCCAGCGGCCCGAGGTAGAACTGGTCGACGACGCCGACGCGCACGAGGCGCGGGTCTCGCTCGTCGCCGTGGACAGCGTGGACGACGAGACGGCCGCCCTGCTGTACCGGCTGCGCCACAACTCCGCCACCCGCACGGGACTCGTGGTCGGCACCTTCGAATCGGGTGACGCCTTACAGCGCGCCATCGAGTGCGGAGTCACCGCGGTGCTGCGGCGCGCGGAGGCCGACCAGGACCGGCTGCTGCGGCTGGTCCTGGCGATGGCGAACGGTGAGGGCGTCCTACCCGGCGACCTGCTCGCGAAGCTCCTCGACCACGTCGGCAGCCTGCAGCGGTCGGCCCTCGACCCGCACGCCGCGTCCCTGTCCACGCTGACCCCGCGCGAGGCGGACATGCTGCGCCTGGTGTCGGAGGGCCTGGACACCGCGGAGATCGCGCGCAACACCTCGTACTCCGAACGGACCGTCAAGAACGTCCTGCACGAGGTCATCACCCGGCTCCAGTTGCGCAACCGCTCCCACGCCGTCGGCTACGCGCTGCGCAACGGGCTGATCTGACCGGACCGGCACCGGCTGCCCGAAAGCGCAGCCGGTGCTTCCCCCGAGCGCGGCCCCGGGGCCCTGCCGGTCCGCGGCCGCGGACCGGCAGGGTGGCACCGTCGGACATGGATGCTGGACCGGACTGTGAGGTGGACCGTGATGGGCACGGGTGGCTCCGGCCGTCGGCGAGACCGCTGGGGCAGGGCCGGTGCGGCGCTGCTGCTGGTGCCTCTGCTCGCGGTGACGACGGCCGCCGGCCCGGGCGGCGCCGGGGACCGGCCCCCCGCGGACGGCACCGGGGCCCGGGCCGCGGCGGCCGATGCCGGGGAGAGCCGGATCGCGTACGCCGGTACCCGCCACCGGAGCCTCGGCCGGGTGGCGACGGACACGACGAGCCCCCCGCTGTTCGGCGAGGGCCCGGCGCACTTCGACGTCCAGCCCGCCGCCCTGGGCGACCGGCTGGTCTTCGCGAGCCGCCGCGACGAGCAGGCCCCGCAGGTCTACCTGCGCTCCGCCGACGGCTCGGTGCACCGCCTGACCAGCGGTCTGGACGCGGCGAACCCGCGGCTGACGCCGGACGGCCGGTCGGTCGTCTTCGACGCGGCCCGGCCCGCCGGGGCCGGTGGCACCCAGCGCGACCTGTGGCTGGTGCGCACCGACGGCACCGGCCTCACCCGGCTGACCGACACCCCCGCGAACGAGGAGCACCCCACGGTCTCGCCCGACGGCGCGCGGCTGGCGTACTCCTCCGACGCCGATCGGGCCGCCGGCCGGCAGGTCTACGTCCGGCCGCTTCGGGGCGGGCCCGCCACCCGGGTCTCCGACCCCGCCGACGGCGCGGGCACCGAGCCCGTGTGGAACCCGGTGGACGGGCCGGCGACCCGGGACCGGATCGCCTACACCGCCACCGGACCGGACGGGCCCCGGCTGCGGTGGACCGACGGGCGCACCGGCGGGCCGCTGCTGGCGGGCCCGCGGGCCCAGTGGCGCACGCACGGGGCAGCCTGGCTGCCCGACGGGAACGACCTGCTCTTCCTCAGCCCGGACCGGACCTGTAGCTGTGAGGGCGACTGGGACCACGTCTTCCGGGTGGGAGCGCTCTCGGAGGACGAACCGAAGGTGGTGCTCAGCGAGGACCGCGAGGTCGGACCGGCCACCTGGCTCGGCCCGCTCCAGGGCGGTGGCGCGGTGGTCGAACGCGTCTCGGCGGACGGCCCGCACGTGGTGACCCTGCAGGACGTCCGGCCGGACGGCTCCGACCCCCGTGACCTCAACCGGACCGTCCTCAAGGAGGACCCGGCGGCCGACACCGAGACGGATCCGGCGAAGGACCCGCTGTTCCGGCCCGCCGCCGGGTACGACCCGTGGACCGAGCGGCAGAACTACACGCCCGACGGCCGCCGGATCGTGGTGACCCGCTTCGAGGACGCGCCGGCCGGACCGAACCTGCCGGCCGGGCGGATCGAACGGATCTGGATCGCGGACGCCGACGGCTCCGGCCCGACGGCGCTCCCGCTGGCGGGCCGCGGCCCCAGGGACTGGGACACCGATCCGACGTTCTCCCCGGACGGCCGGTACCTGGCCTTCACCCGGACCTCCCCCGGCGGGGTCGGCGGCGCCTCCGGCCCTGGACGGATCCTGATCGCGGACGCCGCCACCGGCGCGGTCCGGGGCGTGATCGTCCCGCCCGAGGGGCAGCTCCAGGGCGGCGACGCCCAGCCCACCTGGTCCTCCGACGGCTCGACCCTGGCGTTCACCCGCAACCAGGTGATCAACGGTGGCGGGGGCAACAAGCACGTGTGGACCGTGCCCGTGGACCGTCTGGACCGCCTGGACCGGCAGCGCGACCTGAGCGCCGCCCACTGCCCCGGCGCCTGCGAGGTCATCGACGACAGCCCGGCGTTCTCACCGGACGGCGCCACCATCGCCTTCAACCGCAAGAACGGCGCCGGCCGGGTCGACGAGCGCAACGGGATCCTGCTGGTCGCCGCGGCGGGCGGCGCCTGCCGGGTACTGCTGCCCGACGCGGCCCGCGACCGGCCGGGGGCCTGCGGCCGGGAACTGCCCGACACCACCTCCACCGGGCCCTTCCAGCCCCGCGACGCCGCCTGGAGCTCCGACGGCAGGACGCTGGTGATCAGCTCCCGGGCCGCCCTCGCCGCCAACAGCCCGGAGAAGCTGTCCCTGGTGGACGCGGTCTCCGGGGCCCGCACCCCGCTCACCGCCGGGCTGCCGGGCCGCCAGAAGGAACCGGGCGTCCAGCAGTCCGTGGACCTCGCGGTCCAGGCACCCGGCACGGCCGCGCCGCTCACCGCGGGCGACTCCGGGACCGTCCGGGTGGACGTCGTCAACCACGGCCCGGCCGCCTCGCCCGGGACGAGGCTGACCGTCGCGCCCCCGGCCGGGGTGATCGTCACGGGCCTCGCCGCGCCCGGCGCCGTCTGCGACGCGGCGGCGCTGGTCTGCGCCCTGGGCGTGGTGCGCCCGGGCGACACCGTGCCGGTCACGGTCACCGTCACGGGGGTCGAGCCCGGCGACCAGCCGCTGGACTGGTCGGTCACCGGCGCCGTCCTCGACCCACGGCCCAGCGACAACACCGGCCGGACCGTGGTGCCGGTGCGCCCGGCGCCGGCCCCGCCGACACCCGGTCCGACCCCGACCCCGACCCCGACCCCGACCCCGACGCCGGCCCCGACCCCGGTCCCGACGCCGCCGGCGGATCCGACGCCGAACCCGGTGCCGCCGCCCCCGGTACTGCCGCCGCCTCCGACACCCGCCCCCGCCCCACCGGCCCCGCCGCCGATCCGCACGCCCCCGCCACTGCCGCCCGAGCCGCCGGCCGGCCCCGGGCTGAGCCTCACGGCGCAGCCGAACCCCGGCTACGTCGGTGGTCGCGTGGTCCTCACGTACACCGTTCGCAACGGCCGAGAAGGGCTGGCCACCGGTCTGCGGCTCCGCGTGGGCCTGCCCGGGGGCGTGCCCCACGACGGGCCGCCGCCGGGCTGCGACCGGGCCTGGGTGTGCGCGCTGCCCGACCTCGCCCCGGGCGCCCGGACCGTCGTCCAGGTCGTCCTCAGCCCCGATCAGGCCCTCACCGGCCTGGTGACCGGCTCCCTGACCACCACCGGCACGGACGCCGACCCCGGGGACAACGAAGCCCGTCAGCAGCTGCGGATCCTCCAGCCGCGCATCGTCGCGGTCCCGCCGATCGGCAAGCCCGGTTTCGTCACCTCGGTACGCGGTGAGGACTTCCCGCCCGGCGCGCCGGTGCGGTTCACCTGGCAGCCGGGCATCACGGCCGCGGCGGCGCCGACCGTCCCCGGCCCGGACGGCCGGTTCATCGGCCAGTTGCTGATCCTCGCCAAGGATCAGACCGGCCCCCGGGTCATCACCGCGAACGGCCCCGGCTTCTCCCCGGTGCGGACCGGCTTCCTGGTGGTCAGCGGCACGGTCCAGCCGCCCAACGAGATGATCCGCCGATGATCCACGAGGTCGACGAGGGGTTGCGCCGGCTGCTCGCGGAGTCCGGTCTGGACGCGTCGGGCGTCGACGTGGTGTTCGACGCGCCGACCCGCGACTGGGCGGCCCGCCGCAGCGCCCCGACGGTGTGCGTGTTCCTGTACGACGTCCGCGAGGACCACACCCGGCGCGCCAGCGGCGCGGGTGAGGTGTACGACGCGGACGGCTTCCTCGCCGCGCGCCGCGCCCCGGCCCGCTGGTTCGAGCTGACGTACCTCGTCACCGCGTGGGCGAGCCGGCCGCAGGACGAACACCGGCTGCTCTCCCAGGTGCTGACGTGTCTGGTGTCCACCGACGCGCTGCCACCGCGCCTGCTCACCGGCTCGCTCGCCGAACTCGGCCTCATCGTGGGCCTGGACGGCGGCGGCGCCGGGCTCGACGCGCCCGCCGCCTCCGACGTGTGGTCGGCGCTGGGCGGCGAGCTCAAGCCGTCGCTGGGGCTGCGGGTGAGGGCGCCGCTGGCCGGGGCCACCACTGCCGTCGCCCCACCGGTCACCGAGGGGCTCGTGGTCCGCGCCGCGGCCAGGACCGCACCGGAGGAGCCGGGGGCCGCGCGGCGCCTGCGCTACACGGAGGTGGCCGAGCCCGGTCCGGAGGGCTTCGGCGGCTCCCGGGAGCGGGGGCCGGCCCCCGCCCGCCGCCGACGCGGGGAGCGGCAGCCGTGACGCGGACCCTGGAACCCGCGGCCGCGACGCCGACCCCGGTCCCGTATCTGTGGGCGCGGCTGCGGGTCGTCGAGGAGCGGGTGCGCGAGGCCGTCGCGATCCGGCGCGCGCTCGATCCCGATCCGGACGATCCGTACCGCGGCCAGTTCCTCACCCCCGAGGCGGTCGCCCGCGTCCTGGACGAGGGACACCGGCCCGCTCCGCCCGCCCTGCCCGGTCCGGACGCGCCGCCGCCCGGCTCGCCGCTGGCCGTGCTCGCCGCCCGCTTCGCCCTGGCGCCCCTGGACCTGGACCTGCTGCTGGTGGCCTTGGCCCCGGACCTCGACACCCGCTTCGAGCGGCTCTACGGCTACCTCAACGACGACCTGACGCGCCGCCGGCCCACCGTCGGACTCGCCCTCGAACTGTGCGGGCACCGCGGGGTGGCGGCGGCCCGGTTCCGGCTGGCTCCCTCCGCGCCGCTCGTCGCGGGAGGTCTGCTGGAGGTCACCGAACCCGAACGGCCGCCCCTGTCACGCGTGCTGACCGTCCCGGACCGCGTCACCTCGCACCTGCTGGGCGACACCGCGCCCGACCCGCTGCTGACCGGAGTGCTCGGCCGTCCGGCCGGTGATCCGGCCGTCGACCCGGCCGAGCTGCGCCGGGCCGCCGCCGCGGCCGGGACCGGCAGCGGCCATGTCCACCTGCGCAGCCGGGGCGGCGATGCCGAGGGGCTGGCCGTCGCCGCGCTGCAGGCGGGCGGGCTGCCGCCGCTGGCCCTGGACCCGGCGGCGCTGTCCCATGCCCCCCGGGGCGTGCCGGACGTCGCCCGGGCCGTCGCACGCGAGGCCCGGCTGCTGGGCGCGGGCGTCCTGTTGGGGCCGCTGGAGGAGCTCCCCGACCGGCCCGACGAGCGGGCCAGGGTCCTGCGCACGCTGTGCGACGCCCTGCGCGGCCTCCCCTTCCTCACCCACGGGACCGGCGGCTGGGAACCCGCCTGGGCCGCCGACACCCCCGTCACCCTGACGGTGGCGGTCCCCGCCCCCGACCGGCAGGTCGCACGCTGGCGGCACGCACTGGAGCGGGCCGGCGAGCAGCACGGCGCGGGGGGCGACGAGGGCGTCGGCGAGGACGGGGCCGAGGCGCTCGCCCGGTCCGTCGCCGCGCACCGCCTGGACGCCGGGCAGCTGCGGAGGGCCGCCGGCACCGCGGTGCGCACGGCCGCGCTCGACGGCCGCCCGGTCTCCCCCGACGACCTGCGCACGGCCGTCCGGGCCCAGAACGGCGCGGGGCTCGCCCGCCTCGCCCGCCGGGTCGAACCCGCGGTGGGCTGGGACGACCTGGTGCTCCCCGCCCCCACCCACCGCAGCCTGCGGGAGCTCGCGGTGCGCGCCCGCCACCGCGAACAGGTGCTCGGGCAGTGGGGCATGCGGCCCGGCGGCGGGCGGGGGCGCGGGGTGATCGCGCTGTTCGCGGGTTCGTCCGGTACCGGCAAGACGATGTCGGCCGAGGTGGTGGCGGCCGACCTGGGCATGGACCTGTACGTGGTGGACCTCTCCACGGTGGTCGACAAGTACGTCGGTGAGACCGAGAAGAACCTGGAGCGGATCTTCACCGAGGCCTCCGCCGTCAACGCGGTGCTGCTGTTCGACGAGGCGGACGCGATCTTCGGCAAGCGTTCGGAGGTCAAGGACGCCCACGACCGGCACGCCAACATGGAGTCGGCGTACCTGCTCCAGCGGATGGAGTCCTTCGACGGCATCGCCGTCCTGACCACCAACCTGCGCGCCAACCTGGACGAGGCCTTCACCCGCCGCCTGGACGTGGTCGCGGACTTCCCGGTGCCCGACGCCGACCAGCGCCTCGCCCTGTGGGACCGCTGCCTGGGCGACCGGGTGCCCCGGGGCGACGACCTCGACCTCCCCTTCTGCGCGGACCGGTTCGACCTGGCCGGAGGCTCCATCCGGGCCTGCGCGGTGAGCGCCGCGTACCTCGCCGCCGAGTCGGGTGGACCGCTGACGATGGCCCAGACGGTGGCGGCGGTCGCGCAGGAGTACCGCAAGCTCGGCCGGCTGGTGCTGGAGGGCGAGTTCGGACCGTACGTGGCCCAGGTCACGCGGGTCTGAACCGGGGCGGCCGGCGGGCCGTCGCGGCGGGCCGGGGAGGGCCGGGGAGGGCAGCGCCCTTGCCCCCGGGCAGGTCCCCCGGTCCCTCCCGCCGGCCGCGGCCCGCCGGAAAGGCTGGGGGCGGGGCGCGACGGCGCGCGACCGGGTCCGTCGACGGCGTTCAGCCGTCCGCCGTCCGCCGTCCGTAGAACCTGGCCGGAGATCCACCGAAGACCGTCCACCGAAGCTGTCCACCGAAGACCGGTGACACGAAGGAGCGAGCATGCCGACGTACCTCACCCCGGGGGTCTACGTGGAGGAGGTGCAGTCCGGTGCCCGCCCGATCGAAGGGGTCGGCACCGCCGTCGCCGCGTTCGTCGGGTTCGCCCGGACCGGCCCGTTCCACGAGCCGACGCTCGTCACCAGCTGGGACCAGTACTCCCAGCGCTTCGGCGGGTTCACCGAGGGCGCCTACCTGCCCCACGCGGTCTACGGGTACTTCGCCAACGGCGGCGGCGCCGCGTACGTCGTCCGGGTCGGCGGCTCCGACCGGGACAGCTCCGCGCCCGCCGCCGCGGGCCCCGAGCAGCCCGCGGCGGAGCCCGTCGCGCTCGGCGGGTTCCTGGTCGCGGCCCGGCCGGGCGTCACCGGCCTCTCGGTGGAGATCGCCGACGCGGACGGCGAGAACCCGCCCGAGGACCGGTTCAGGCTGCTGGTCCACCGCGACGGGGCGGTGGCCGAGACCTTCGAGGTGTCGGCCCGCCGGAACGTCAAGGGCTACCTCGTCACCCAGGCCCGCGGCTCGGCGCTGATCGAGGTCACCGAGCAGCGCGGCACCGCCCAGGGCCGGCCCGCGAACCAGACCGCGGCCCTGCCCGACGCCCCCACAGCCGTACCCGCCCCGGCCGCCGGCCAGGGCACGGCGGCCCGGCTCGACCCGGCCGAGTACGTCGGCGACGCGGCGGCCCGCACCGGGCTCGGCGGCCTGGAGACCATCGACGAGATCACCATGGTCGCGGTGCCCGACCTGATGGGCTCCCACCAGCGCGGTGACATCGATGCCGAGGGCGTGCGCACCGTCCAGCTCGCCGTGATCTCGCACTGCGAGCAGATGGGCGACCGGGTCGCCGTCCTGGACGCCCCGCCCGGTCTCTCCGCACAGCAGGTCCGGACCTGGCGCAACGACGAGGCGGGCTACGACTCCCGCTACGCCACCCTCTACTACCCGTGGATCCGGGTCTTCGACCCGGCCGCCGGGCGCAACGCCACCGTCCCGCCGAGCGGCCACATCGCCGGCGTGTGGGCGCGCAGCGACGCCGAGCGCGGGGTGCACAAGGCCCCCGCCAACGAGGTGATCCGCGGCGCGGTCGACCTGGAACTGCGCCTGAGCAAGGGCGAGCAGGACCTGCTCAACCCGATCGGGGTGAACTGCGTCCGGGCCTTCCCCGGCCGGGGCATCCGGATCTGGGGCGCCCGCACCCTCTCCTCCGATCCGGCCTGGCGCTACCTGAACGTGCGCCGCCTCTTCAACTACCTGGAGGAGTCCATCCTCCTGGGCACCCAGTGGGTGGTCTTCGAGCCGAACGACGACCGGCTCTGGTCGAGCATCCGGCGCAACGCCACCGCGTTCCTCACCGAGGAGTGGCGGCGCGGCGCGCTGTTCGGGCGGACGGCCGCGGAGGCGTTCTACGTCAAGTGCGACCGGGACAACAACCCGCAGGAATCGATCGACCAGGGCCGCGTGATCTGCGAGATCGGCGTGGCACCGGTCAAGCCGGCCGAGTTCGTGGTGTTCCGGCTGGCGCAGTTCTCCGACAGCACCAGCCTCATCGACGAGTGACCCGCAGGTCCGGCGCTCCCGGGACCGCCGGGACGAGCAGCAAGGAAAGGTGACAGACAGTCATGGCAGAGGGCGATGCTCTTTCCACCCATATCTTCGGCGTTCAGCTCGGTGGCTACCTGGTCGAGTCGATCCAGGAGATCAGCGGCCTGACCGTCGAGGAGGAGGTCGTCGAGGTCCGGCAGGTCAGCAAGGACGGCAAGCAGATCATCCGCAAGCAGCCCGGCGCCCGTCAGGCCGGCGAGGTCACGATCACCCGGGGACTCGACAAGAGCAGCGAGTTCACCACGTGGATCAAGGAGACCCTGAACAACGGGGCCGTCGACACCGCTCGGCAGAACCTCACCATCGAGATCAAGGACTCCACGGGCGAGACCGTCCGGCGCATCCAGCTGATGAACGGCTGGGCCTCCAAATGGGAGGGCCCCTCCCTCAAAGCCGGCGAGTCCGCCGCGGCCACCGAGTCCGTGACCATCGTGTTCGAGGAGATCATCGTCGAATGAGGCGACGTACGGTGACGGCGGGCAGCCTGGAGGAGATCCTCCAGGCCACGGCGCCCGCCCCGGCCCCGGCACCGCCGACGGCACCCTCCGCCGGCGCTCCGGCGCGGCGCGAGGAGCACGCGCTGCGCACCGAGTTCGAGTTCGAACTGCCGCGCGGGTACGTGGACGAGGCGGGCACCCTGCACCGCCACGGCTCGATGCGCCTGGCCACCGCCCGCGACGAGCTGCGGCCCCAGATCGACCTGCGGGTCAAGGAGAACCCGGCGTACCTGAGCGTGGTGCTGCTCAGCCAGGTCATCACCCGGCTCGGCACCGTCACCGACGTGCACGCCGGGGTCGTGGAGCGGATGTACGCGACCGACGTCGCGTTCCTCCAGGACTTCTACCGGCGCGTCAACAGCGAGGGCCACACCCGCGCGGCGGTCACCTGCCCGCACTGCGACAGCGGCTTCGAGGTCGACCTCTCCGGTGGGCGCCTGGGGGAATCGTGACGTACGCGCTCCCCCGGCTCAGGGAGGAGATCGCGTACGTCGCCTACCACTTCCACTGGCAACGCGACGAGATCCTCGACCTGACCCATGCCGAACGCCGGCAGTGGGTCACCGAAATCGCTCAGATCAACTCCCGAATGAACGAAGGAGGTTGAGCAAATGGCGTGGCGGGACAGGGTGCGCCGGCGCGGCGCCGTGCCGAGCGGCGCGCCCTCGGACGGCGTGGGCACGGGCGCGGCGGGCGCGGCGGGTGCGGTCCGGGAGGCTGCCGCCGGCCGGGGCCCAGGCGTGCCCGCGGACTGGGACGGCGGCTGGCGCCGCACCGCGCCACCCCTCCTGACCGTGTCCCGGGCGCCGATGAGCGTCAGTGACGGACTCGCCTTCCGGGACGGGCTGGCCGCCTGGCGCGATCCGTCCTTCGACACCGGCCTCGCCCACGCCCTGCTGCCGACCGCCCCGACCGGCCTCGTCCGCGGCATCGCCCGCCCCGCCGTCGCGCACCCCACCCGCAGCGGAGGCGGCCCGCTGCTGCTCAGGGCGCTGCGCCCGTCCGACGCGGACGCCGCGCCGGGGGCGGGGACGGGGGCACCGCAGCCGGAGGCACCTCCCGCACCGCGTGCGCAGGCCACCGGGCGGGCGCAGCCAGGTGGGTCGGGTGCACGCGGGTCGGGTGCGCGCGGGTCGGGTGCGCGTGCTTCGGCGAAGGGCGCTCCGGTGTCCGCACAGGCCGCGCCCGCGGTCAGCGCCGCCACCGGCCGCTCGCGGGCCGACGAGCGCCCGGATCGGTCCGGCGGCGGGCGGGAGGCCCCCTCGGCGGCCGGTGCGGCGGCCGGTGTACCCGGCACCCGTGGCCGCCCGCCCGCGCAGTCCGCGGCGGTGCTCGGTCCGGACGCGCTCGGCGCGGACGCCGCTCCCGTCGTCCAGCGAGCCGAAGCGACCGCCGCAGCCCCGGGGGCCGGCCGTACGCCGGTGCCCGCACGGCTCCCGCTGGTCCGCCGCATCGCGGTGGTTCCCGGCGTCTCCGGCGAGGACACCCCGAGGGCCGCCCCCGCCGGCCGGCCCGTGCAGCGGACCGCCATCGGAGCCGGGTCCCTCCCCGCCGCCGGCGGCACCCGTCCCGGCCCCCCTGGCGGAGAGGCTCCGGCGGACCGCGCCGAAGCGACGCGCGCCGTGGTGCGGACGCGCCCTGCTGGCCGGTCGCTGACCGTCGCCCGGGTGCCCGCCATACCCAGGCGCCGGGTGCCCGCCGTGCTCCCCGCCGTCCCCCCGGCACACACCGGCGGACCTTCCCCCGACGCACCCGTACAGCGGGCGGCCGACCACGCGCCCCCTCTCGGCACCCCGCCGACCGAAGTCCCGGCGCCCGCCGCGCCCTCGGACGCGGCCGGTCCCGCACCCACTCCCACCCCCACTCCGGCACCGGCACCGGCACCGGCCATGCCTGTCGTCCAGCGGCAGGCGGAGACCGTCCCCGACCGGCCCGGCGCTCCCGCGCGGGGCGCGGACGCGGCTCCCGCGCAACGCGCCGCCGACCGCCCTGCCCCGGGCGCTTCGGCGTCCGAACTCCCGCCTCCCAGCCGACCCTTGGCGACAGAAGCCGCCATCACCGCACCAGCCGCGCCCACGCTCCAGCACCGGGCGGAGACCGGATCCGACGCACCCGTGCAACGCGCGACCGACCACCCCACCCTCGGCACACCGACACCCGAACTCCCCGCCACCGCAACACCCTTGGCACCAGATCCCGCCACCCCCGCACCACCCATGCCGATCATCCAGCACCGGACGGAACCCGGATCCGACGCACCCGTGCAACGCGCGACCGACCACCCCACCCTCAGCACACCGACACCCGAACCCTCCACTCCCGCAACACCCTTGGCACCAGATCCCGCCACCCCCGCACCACCCATGCCGATCATCCAGCACCGGACGGAACCCGGATCCGGCACACCCGTGCAACGCGCGACCGGCCGGCCGACCCTCGGTCCGCCGCTGGCCGAACTCCCCTCCACCGCAGCACCCTTGGGTAGCGGTGCGACCGTCCGGGCGCAGGCCGGTGAAGCCCCCTCCGCGGCCGCGCCCGCGGGGCCGGCCCTACCGGTCGTGCAGCGGCAGCCGGAGGCTCCGGCTGCCGAGGGCGGCCCTGGGCGGACCGCGCGGCGTCCGCGCGCCGGGTTGGGGGCCCCGCTGCCCGTGATGCCACCGACCGCCAACCACCCCGCGGCCCCGTCCACCGTCCGGCGCGCGGCCGTGCCCGGGCCGGGGCCGGGGCCGGGGCCGGGAGCGGGACAGCACCCCGCGTCCCCGGCCACGTCACCGGCTCCCATGTCACCGGCTCCCACGCCCCCAACCACCCCGTCCCCGACCACCCCGTCCCGGCACGGCGGTCGCGCCGGAGTTCCCGCACCACCCGCAGGGGCCCGGACGAGTGGGCCCGTCCCGCTCGTCCTCGCCGGTCGGGCCGGGGCCCCGGGCCGGGCACCGGCCGCTCCGCACCGCAGCGTCCAACTGCTCGCGGCGCGGCCCCTGGCCCTCGGCAGCGGCCTGGACATGGGGAGCGCGACGGCCCCCGTCGCTGCCGCCCGCGCGGTGAGCCGCCCCGTGGTCGCGGCACGCTGGGCCGCCCCGCCCTCCGCCACCCCGCCCTCCGCCGCCGCGCCGCAGCACGTCCAGCGAGCGCCCGGCTCCCCCGGCCCGCACCCGGCGTCCGCGTCCGGCCCTCTTCGCCCGTCCGAACCCGTTCGTGGCCCCGCAGCCCTCTACACCTCCGGCTCCGGGCACCCGCCCGGCCCGCTGCCCGTGACCGCCCCGCACGCGCCACCGCTGGTGGTCCAGCCTTCCCGGGCCACGTCCTCGGCGCGGCCCGTACCCGTGGTGCCGCTGGTGCGGTCCAGGACGCCGGACCCCGGCGGCACGCCGGGAGTACCCCCGGCCGCGCCCCCGCCCCCGCTCCCCGTGCAACGCGACACCGGCAGCATCCGGGGAACCGTCCCGGCCGCCACCGACCCCGCCCCGCGCACCACCGCCCCCGGCACCACCACCCCGGCCATTACCACGACCGCGGACCAGCGGGTCACCGCCTCCGACCGAACCGGCGGAAGTCCGCGTGACGCCGGACCACAGGGCGGCGATCTCGACCTGGACGACCTGGCGCGCCGCCTGCTCGACCCGGTCGCCCGCCTGCTGCGCGCCGAGCTGCGGCGCGGCCGGGACCGCGCGGGCAGGACCTTCGACGGCCGCCGCTGAGCACCCGCACGAACGAGAAACGGACGACGGACCGATGACGGACAACATCTTCGCGACCAGTGTGTTCTTCCGGCTGGCGATCGGCGGCAACGACCTGGGCGCCTTCCACACCTGCTCCGGCATGGGCGCAGAGGTCGAGATGGAGAGCTACGCCGAGGGCGGCAACAACGGCTTCACCTGGCAGCTCCCGGGTCGCGTGACCTGGTCGAACATCACCCTCACCCGGCCGGTCACCGCCGACACGGCGAAGATCGGCCGCTGGCTGGACGAGACGCTGCGGCGGGTCGAACCGAAGGACGGCGAGATCGTGGCCCTGCGGCCCGATCTGAGCCGGATCATCAGCTGGCAGGTATTCGGGATCGTCCCGGTCCGCTGGCAGGGTCCGTCCTTCGACCCCGCCAACTCCGCGGCCGCGGTGGAGACCCTGGAGATCGCCCACGCGGGACTGCTCCCCGCCTGACCGTCCCACCACCACCCCGTCCGACGACCGCCGCACTCCCGCTCCGGAAGGAAGCCCCACCATGGCCTTCTCGGCACGCGCCAGCCGCGCCAGGGCCCAGCTCACCCTGAAAGAGCCCCCGGCCTCGGTCGGGGCCAAGCCCGGCGGGACGATCGCCCGGCTCGACCTCCAGTTCAACCCCTCGACCCTGCAACTGGGCAAGACGACCGAGTGGCGACGGTCCCCGTCCCGGATGGCGGGGCAGTCGGCGCTGCCCGAGTTCGTGGGCAGCGGCCCGCGCACCCTGAGCCTGGAGGTCTTCCTGGACGCCACCGCCACCCACGACGACTCGGTGGAGCGGGCCGTCGAGAAGCTGATGAAGGCGTGCGTGCCGACCCCGGCCAGTCTCGGCCGCAAGAAGCCGGCGAGCCCCTGGGTGCGCTTCGAGTGGGGCAGCGCGCGAACCACCTCGTTCGACGGGGTGCTGTCGAACCTGTCGGTCTCGTACACGCTCTTCGACGTGGACGGCACGCCGCTGCGGGCGACCTGCTCGCTGTCCATCGAGGAGGCGAGCGTCGAACCGCCCGGCCAGAACCCGACGTCGGGCGCGCGCACCGCGCGCAGCACGCACACCCTGGTGGCGGGCGACAGCCTGGCGATGCTGGCCTGGCGCGAGTACGGCGACGCGACGGCCTGGCGGGTCATCGCGGAGGCGAACGGCATCGACGACCCGATGGTGCTCGCCCCGGGCGCCGAGTTGGTGGTGCCGGCCCTGCGGGACGACGACCACGCCCTTGCGACCGGCGGCAGGCACGCCTTCGACAACGGACTCCACAACGGACTCCACAACGGACTCGACAACGGACGAAGCAGCGGCAACGGGTTGGGCGACGGCAGCGGCGAGGGGGAACGGTGAGCGGGTTCGATTCCGGGGGCAGGTCCTTCGCGGCCGACCCGATCGTGGAGGCCCCCGGCGAGCTGCCGCAGATCTGGGCGGCGCAGCTGGTCAGCTGCGTGGTCGACGAGAACGTGGGCCTGCCGGACGCCGCCGTGCTCACCTACCGCGACCCCGACCACGAGTTCCTGCGCTCCACCGGCGTCACCGTCGGTTCCCCGCTGCGCGTGTCGGTGACGACGGCGAAGGGGCAGGCACGGGAGCGGCTGTTCAACGGGGAGGTCACGGCCCTGGAGATCGACCGGGACGGCACCGGGTCGTTCACCGTCCTCCGCGCCTACTCCAGGGCCCACCGGCTCCAGCGCGGCCGCAAGGTCGTCGCGTACCGGAACATGACGGCCGCGGACATCGTCCGCAAGGTGGCTGCGGGCGCCGGCCTGGCCGTCGGGACGGTGGAGGCCGCGCCGGTGATGTACCGGCAGCTGTCCCAGGCGAACGTCTCCGACTGGGAGTTCCTGCAGTTCCTCGCGGGCGAGAGCGGTGCGCGGGTGCGCGTCGACGACAAGGGGATGCTCCAGTTCACCAGGCCCGCGAAGGCGTCCGGGGCGCCCTCCCCCTCGACGTCGGCCGCGCTCGACCCGATGGTCCTGGAGTACGGGCGCAACCTGCTGGCGCTGCGGGCCGCGCTGTCGGCCGCCGACGGCGCCTCGAAGGTGCAGGTGCGCGGCTGGGACGTCGCCACGAAGCGGCCGTTGGTCGCCGAGCAGCCGTCCGTGGTCAGCGACACCGTGGTGCCGGGGCTCGCTCCCGGGACGGCCGCCCGGTTCGGGAAGTCGGCCGTGGCCGTCACCGACACCCCCTACCGGACGCAGGCGGAGACGGCGGCGGTCGCCCGCGCGGCGGCGGCCCGGGTGAGCGCCGGCTTCGGCGACCTGGAGGCGGTGGCCGAGGGCAATCCGCTGCTGCGGGCGGGCAAACCGGTGGCGCTGGGCAACGTGGGGCCGGCGTTCTCCGGCCGGTACACGGCCACGGCCGTGCAGCACGTGCTGGAGCCGCACGGCGGCTACCGCACCACCGTGTGGGTCGGCGCCGGCCCGGACCGCTCCCTGCCCGGTCTGATGACCGGCGCCGACGCTCCGGGGCGCGGCCCGCGCATCCCCGGTGTGGCGATCGGCGTGGTGACGGACGTGCGCGAGCCGAACGGCTCCGAACGCGGCGCGGTGCGTCTGACGTTCCCCTGGCTGGACGACACGTACGTCACCGACTGGGTGCGCACCGTCCAGTGGGGCGGCAAGGGCGGTGGCGGGGTGGTGAGTCCCGAGGTCAACGACGAGGTGCTGGTCGGGTTCGAGCAGGGCCTGCTGGACAGCCCGTACGTGATCGGCGGACTCTACAACGGGGTGGACCAGCCCTCGCCGCACGAGGTGCCGCTGGTCGACGCGACCAGCGGCAGGGTCAACCGCCGTTCGGTGGCCTCGCGTTCGGGTCACCGCGTGGAGCTGCTGGACGCGCCGGCGCCGGGCCCCTCCGGGCTGCGGCTGGTGACCGGGGACGAACGGCTGGAGGTCCGCCTGGACGACCGGCGGGACCGGATCGAGCTCACCGTGTACGCGGGACGGAACCGTCCGCTGACCTCCGTCCTGCTGGACCGGGACGGCATCACGCTCGACGCCCGGCAGGGCACCGTGAAGGTGACCGGCCGGCAGGTGGACATCGACGGCACGGCCGGGGTCCGCATCGGCGGCCGGTCGGTCCAGGTGTCCGGGACGGCGGACGTCTCCGTCGACGGCGGCCTGCTCGCCGTCCTCAAGGCCCGCCTCATCCGGATCAACTGACCCCACGTGAGCAGTCCCCTCGCCCTCGACCGTTCTCCCCTCTCCCCCTTCTACCCGAGGAGCCCCCGATGCCGGCCGCAGCCCGTACCGGTGACCCCACCAACCACAGTGGCCGGATCGCGACCCCGCCGCCCGGCACCGCCGCGCGGGTGGCAACGGTGCTGATCGGCGGGCGGCCCGCCGCCGTGGTGGGCAGCCTGCACGTCTGCCCGGTACCGCCGCACGCGGCCCTGGGGCCGGGGAACGTGCTGGTACCCAACCCGGCCGCGGTCACCGGGGGTGTGGTGCTGATCGGCGGACTGCCCGCCGCGCGGGCCCGCGACCAGACGGCGTGCGGCGCGGCGGTCCTGACCGGTGCGCCCGACGTGCTGATCGGAGGTCCGTGATGGGCGATCAGTTCATCGGGCGCGGCTGGGCGTTCCCGCTGCGGGTCGGGCCGACCGGCGGGATCGCCATGGTCGAGCGGGAGCGGGAACTGGAGGAGGCCATCCGCCTCGTGCTGGGCACCGCGCCCGGCGAGCGACCGATGCGGCCCGACTTCGGCTGCGGCATCCACGAGTACGTCTTCGCCCCCGGCGACGGCGTCACCGCCGGGCGGATCGCCCAGCAGGTGCGCGAGGCGCTGGAGCGCTGGGAGCCGCGGATCGCGGTGGACGAGGTCGTCGTGGCCTTCGACGCGGTGGAGACGGCCACCCTCTACATCGACGTGCGCTACACGGTGCGCACCACCAACGACCGGCGCAACCTGGTCTTCCCCTTCTACACGATCCCCTCCGAGGAGGGGACCGAGGAAACGGTCGCGGACTGATGGCCCTGCCCTCCCCCAACCTGGACGACCGACGGTTCCAGCAGCTCGTCGACGAGGCGAAGCGGTACGTGCAGCAGCGCGCCCCGGAGTGGACCGACCACAACGTCTCCGATCCGGGCGTCACCCTGATCGAGACGTTCGCCTACCTCGTGGACCAGCTGCTGTACCGGCTGAACCGGGTCCCGGACAAGAACTACCTGGCCTTCCTGGACCTGTTGGGCATCCGGTTGTACCCGCCGGCGGCGGCCGTCGCCGAGGTCGACTTCTGGCTGTCGGCCCCCCAACCGGACACGGTGACGCTGCCCGCGGGCACCGAGGTGACGACCGCGGCCGGCGAGACCGAGGCGGCCGTGGTCTTCGCCACCACCGACGACCTGCGCATCGTGCCGAGCGAGCTGACCCGGCTGGTCACCGCGCCCCGCGCCGGCGAGCAGACCGACCGGACGGGTGCCCTGGCCGAGGGCCGGGACATCCCGTGCTTCCAGGCCGCGCCCGAGCCCGGCGACGCGCTGCTGTTCGGCATGCCGAAGGCGGTGCCGCGCTGCGTGGTCGCGGTCCGCCTCGACAGCCGGGTCGAGGGCGTCGGCGTCGACCCGCGCCAGCCACCGCTGGTGTGGGAAGCGTGGGACGGCGGCCGGTGGCAGCGCTGCGAGACCGGCTCCGACAGCACCGGCGGGTTGAACCGGCCCGGTGAGGTCATCGTGTACGTTCCGGCCGGACACACGGCGTCGCTGGTCAGCGGGACCCGGGCGGGCTGGCTGCGCTGCCGGGTCACCGAGGCGGAGCCGGGGCAGCCGTTCTACTCCGAGTCGCCGACGGTGCGCGAGGCCGCCGTCTTCACCGTCGGCGGCACGACGGCCGTGGAGCACGCCGAGCAGGTGACCGACGTACCGCTCGGCGTGTCGGAGGGGGTGGCGGGGCAGTCCTTCCGGCTCGGCCGCCCGCCCGTGCTGCTCGACGGGGAACCCCCCGTGGTGGAGGTGTCCTCGCCGGACGGGTGGCAGCGCTGGGAGGTGGTGGAGCACTTCGGGCGCTCGGGGCCGGCCGACCGGCACGTCCGGGTGGACGCCACCACCGGCGAGTTCGCGTTCCCGCCGGTGCTGCGCGAGGCCGACGGCACCCTGCGTCCGTGCGGGGCCGTACCGGCCAAGGGCGCCCGGATCCGCGTGGCCCGCTACCGCACCGGCGGCGGCCCGGCGGGCAACGTCTCCCGCGGCGCGGTCTCCGTCCTGCGCAGCTCCGTCCCCTACGTCGCCCGGGTCGTCAACCGGGAGGCGGCGCGCGGCGGTGTCGCCGGGGAGACCATCGACAACGCCAAGCTGCGGGCACCGGAGACGCTGCGCATGCAGGAGCGCGCGGTGACCGCCGAAGACCACGAGATCATCGCCCGGCAGGCGGCACCCTCCGTACGCCGGGTCCGCTGCCTGCCCGACCGGGACGCGGGCGCGGGCGCGGTCCGGGTCCTGGTGGTGCCGGACGCGGTGGCCGACGAGGGCGGCCGGCTGCGCTTCGAGCAGCTGATCCCGTCCGACCAGGTCCTCGCCAGGATCACCACGGCCCTCGACGAGCGGCGCCTGATCGGCACCCGGCTCCTCGTCGAGCCGCCGTTCTACCAGGGCGTCACCGTCGTCGCCCGGCTCTCGGTACCGGCCGCGGACGCCGACCGGGTGCGCGACGCGGCGCTCGACGCGCTCTACCGGCACCTCGACCCCTTGCGCGGCGGACCCGACGGAACGGGCCGGCCGTTCGGGCGGCCCGTGCAGTACGGGGAGGTGTTCGGCGTGCTGCAACGCGCCGTCGGGGAGGCGGTGGTGGAGGAGATCCGGCTGTTCGCCGCCGACCCGGTCACGGGCCGGCGCGGCGCCCCGGTCGACCGGATCGACGTCGGCGCGGGCGCGCTGGTCTTCTCCTACCAGCACCAGGTGGTCGTGACCGCGTCGGAGCCGGAGGTGCGCGGATGAGCCGGGCCGCCGTCCCGGGCCTGCCCAGCCGGCACCCGATCGGCGAGCAGCTGCCCGCGCTGTACGCCGACGACGACTTCGCGCAACGGTTCACAGCGGGGCTGGACACGGTACTGGCCCCGGTGTTCACCACCCTCGACAACCTGCCCTCGTACTTCGATCCGCGACTGGCCCCGGCCGACTTCCTGGCCTGGCTGGCCACCTGGGTGGGCGGCACCGACGACCCGCGCTGGCCGCTGGCGCTGCGCCGCGAGGCGGTGGCCCGCGCGGCGGAACTGCACCGCTGGAGCGGCACCCGGCGCGGCCTGGTCGCGGCCCTGCGCCTGGTGCTGGGCGTGTCCGCCGAAATCACCGGGGACGGCGGGGCCGCCTGGTCGAGCACGGCCGGTGGCGCGCTGCCGCCCGCCCCGGCCGACGAGGTGGTCGTCCGGGTGTGGCCGCGGCACGGCGGAGCGGTGGACGCGGCGCACGAGGTGGACGCGGACCGGGTCCGGGCGCTGGTCCGGAGCCTGTGCCCGGTCCACACGGTCTGCCGGGTGGAGGTCCTCCCGGGACCGCCCACGAGCGAGGAGGAGCGACAGTGATGCGCGAGTGTCCCGCGTGCGGGGCGTCCAACGGCCCGACGGACGGCTTCTGCGGCAACTGCGGCTCGTACCTGGGCTGGTCGGACGCCCCGGCCACCCCGGCCACCCCGGCTGCCCCGGCTGCCGATCCCCCGGCTGCCCCGGTTGCCGATCCCCCGGCGGAAGCCGCCGCACCCCGGCGCGCCGACCCCTCACCTCCCGCCGTCCCCCGTCCTCCCGCCGCCGCCCGTCCCCCCGAGCCCTCGCCACCCGCCGAACCCCCTCGCCCCTCCGACCCTCCTCCCCCCGGCTCACCGCAGCCCGTGCGGCCGGCGAAGGCCGTCGCACCACGTCCGGTCGTCCGCCCGGTCCCGGTGGACGACGGCGCCGCCGGGACGCCCTGCCCCTCCTGCGGCACGCCCAACCCGCCCGAGCGCCGCTTCTGCCGCCGCTGCGCGACCCCGCTCACACCCGGTACGGCCCCACCGCCGCTCCCCTGGTGGCGGAGAATCTGGCGGTTGCGCCGCCGCACCCGGGCCGGCTCGGGCCGGACAACGCGCTTCCTGGTCATCCTGGCCGTGGTACTGGCCCTGTGCGCGGGTGGCTTCCTGCTGCTGCCGGCCGGCCGGAACCTGATCGAGGACACCCGGGACAAGCTGGGCAAGAGCAAGCCGGTGACCCCGGTCCGCGTGGAGGCGAGTGCCGAGGTGCCCGGCCGGCCGGCCGGCAACGCCACGGACGGTCTCAGCAACCGCTACTGGGGCGCACCGGGCCCTGGCGCCTCGGTCACCTGCACCTTCGCCAAACCCTTCCGCCTGGTGGCCGTGATCGTCACCAACGGCGCCTCGACCTCACCCGAGGACTACGCCCGCGAGGGTCGGGCACTGCGGATCGACCTGGAGGTGACGGCCTCGGACGGCCGGAAGTCGGTGAGGAAGCTGACCCTGATCGACAAGCCCGGCCCGCAGACCTTCCCCACCGGCATCAGCGACGCCATCACCGTCCGCCTGACCCTCGACGCCCCCGCAGGCCTGGACGGCGACCGCCATCTCGCCCTGGCCGAGCTGGAGTTCTTCCAGCGGAGCTGAGTCCCCGTGAGCGCCGCGCTCACGGGGACCCACCGGGATGTTCACGTGGAGGTGCTCGGTGTGGTGCTCGGTGTGGTGCTCGCCGGGGATGAACGTGCGAGCCGTCATTGCCGTGCCGGCCGGGCGGTCGACCGGTCCGGAAGGCGCTCGACGGAGTGGTCGGCTCAGTGGCGGGTGATCGCTGCCACTGCGCGGACGGCCCTGTCCACCTCCTGCGGGTCGGTCACCAGGCTGGGGCCGAGGCGGACCAGGGTGCCGCCGTACGGGGTGACGTCGGCGAGTACGCGGTGGTCGGACTCCAGGCGGGTGACCACCTGCCGGGGTGTCCGGTCGGCGACGGAGAAGCAGACGATGCCGCAGGAGAGTGCGTCGTCGTGGGGCGTGGCGACGCGGACGCCGGGGATCGCGGCCAGTCCTTCCTTGAGCTGCCGGGCCTGGGTGCGGATGCGGTTCGCGATCCGGTCCCGGCCGACGGAGGCGTGGAAGGCGAACGCCTCCGGGAGGGCCCAGCGGTGCTCGAAGGTGTGGAAGCCGCCCGGGGTGGCCATCAGGCCGGGGTCGACGACCGGCGGCGGGTCCTCGCGTATCCAGCCGAAACTCGGGATGATCGGCTGGACGAGGGGCCAGGCGTCCTCGCGCCCCCAGAGGATGCCCGTGCCGCGCGGCCCGTACAGCCACTTGTGGGTGCCGGTGGCGAAGAAGTCGCAGCCGAGGTCCGCCACGGCGGTGTCGGCCGCGCCGAAACCGTGGACGCCGTCGACGCAGACGACGATGCGGTCGGCCGCGTCCCGGCGCGCGTTGATCCCCGCCACCGCGTCGGTGATCATCCGGATCGGGAGCATGACGCCCGTGCCGGAGTGGACCCAGGTCAGCGCGAGGACCCTGGTGCGCGGGGTCACGGCCGCCAGCAGGCGTCCCGTCAACTGGTCGGACGAGACACCGGCCGGGTCGTCGTAGAGGCTCACCCGGCGCACTGCGGCGCCGGTCAGCAGGGCGCGCTGGCGCAGGGCCTCATAGGTGGAGTGGAAGTCGTGCCGGGTGGTGAGGATCTCGTCCCCGGGCCGGAGCCGCAGCCCCTGGTAGAGGATCGCCAGCCCCATGGTGGTGCTGTCGGTCAGCGCCACCTCCAGGGGGCGGACACCCAGGTAGTCGGCGGCGGCCACACGCGCGGCCAGTTCGCGGTCCGCGTTCTCCCGGTGGTAGCGGCTCGGGTCCTCGTCCAGCTTGGTCCGGTGCGTCGCGATGGCGGCGCGCACCCCGGCCGGATGGGCGGCGAACGTGAAGGCCGCGAACTGCGCGTAGGCGCGGGAGAGCCGGAACTGGTCACGAACGGATCTCCAGTCGCCCGGCGCGAAGCTGCGGGGCGGGGTCGAGTCCTCGGGCGGTGCCGGGCTCGCGGCGGACGCCCGGACTCCGGCGAGCGGGGCCAGGGCCCCGCCCGCGAGCCCGGAGAGGACGAGCCGTCGGCGGTCGATGAGCGGTTTCATGTCTCCTGCGCCTGATCGCGTGGCCGGGGTGTGGGTGGTCGGGGCGTGTGGTCGGGGCGTGTGGTCGTGATGCGTCCGGGGCGCGTCGGTCCTGCCGTGCCGACGCGCCCCGGACGACGATGTGTGCCGGGGACCGGGCCTGCACCACGGACCGCCCCGCTCGGTGGCGGCGCGGTCCGCTACGGTGCCGGACGGCTCAGCAGAGCAGTGACTCGCGCCCGGTTGCCGCCGACCGAGCGGGCGTCAGGCCCGGCTGGGCCGAGCCCGTCGCGATCTCGGCGGGTGCGATGCAGCCCGACTGGGCGGACCAGGCCCAGTAACCGTTGTAGAGGCCGCAGCGCCAGTCGTTGCCGTACTGGTCGCTGTAGGTCCGACCGTCCTTGGCCGGGGTGCACTCCGGCATGGAGGAGCACTCGTAGACCACCGAGCCGATCCGGCACCAGGACGTCCCGAGCAGGGCCGCGGTGCCTTCCTGGATCTGCGGACCGGCCACGGGAGCCTGTACGGCGACGGTCTTAGCCGACGGGGCCCCGGGGGCCGCGGCGGCGGCGACCCCCTGGACGGCGAACAGGGTCACCACGGCCAGCGCGAAGGCCGTCAGAGCGGAGCGGATGGATCGAGATACTGACACGATTGTCCTTTCCCGATGAGCGGTTGACGTGCGTGAGGCGTTGCCGCACGCAGGCCCGGTGGTCGTGCCCGCCTTTTCACCGCCGGCTACTCGGGCGGGAACACCACGTTCCGGGTCGGCGTGTTGTAGCCGGGTGAGGACAGGAGGTCATGGAGGGCGGCCGTCACCTGCTCCGGGGGGACGAAATTCGTCAGGACCTGGGTGGGAACCGCCTGCGGGTCCGCCAGGATCGCCAGGAAGAGATGCTCGACTCCGACGTATCCGTGCCCGAGTTCGGACGCGATCCGACCGGCTTCGTCGAGAATCGAGAGATAGCGCGGTGTAGCCGTTGGTACGTGGTCGTCCGCCATGGTGCCTCGATACCTCGTGCGTGGGCCCACCGGGATGGCGGGCGCGACTCAGCGCATCGTAGTAAGGAATCCGGAAAGCACGGAAGAGATCTCTTCTCGCCAGGCTGGCCGAATGCCCGCGCCCGCGCCCGCGGTCGCGCCGGGTCAGCATCGGCCCGGTCAAGGGCCCTGCGCAGGTTGATGGTTGGGAAAGTCCGGCAAGGCCGACCCGAGTGGCGCGCCGGGGAAGTGCACACATTCCGCCGAGCCGGTCGGCTACGCGACGACTTTCCACCTGTTCGTGGCGGAACCGTCCTGTTTGCCGGCGCGGAATCCCCGGGTGCCACTCGAACGGGCCCGCACCCAAAGGGATTCCCACCCACTCCGGCACGGCCCGGATCCGGCCCACCGCAACCCCCGCCAACCGCCTCGGCGGGCTTCTCCTCCGGAATTCCCGCACCCGCACCGCCCTCGGCGACGCCGACCGCGCTGTCCGCCCTCCGGAAGCGGCCATCCCCCTGACCACCGCCGCCCCGTCGCCGGGGAACGCCGTCCGGGCTGCAGCGGCCCGAGTCGAACGACCGGAACCGGCACCTCGTCAGCGCCCCGAACGACACGGTCACGCCCAGGACCTGGACTGGCTGCTGGACGGACTCGTCGACTCGGTGGCCGGGACCAGAAGCGCCGTCCTGCTCTCCGACGACGGCCTGGTC
>NZ_JBEXNT010000016.1:73027-105559 GCF_040611255.1 Kitasatospora sp. NPDC002965
CCTCACCCGCCCCCTCGCCAGCCCCCCTCCCCACAGTGACACCCCCACGCACTGGGGGTAGATCTTCGGGCCCGGTCCGCCGCGAAGATCACCGCCATGTGCGTCACACCACGAAGTCGATCAGTTACCCAGTGGCTTCTCAGGCGTGGCGATGGTGGCGCTTGTTACCGGTGAGCAGTCGGTAGAGGGCGAGCAGGATGACCGAGCCGGCGATGGCGGCGATCCAGGTGGAGAGGTCGAAGAAGCCGTCGATGGAGTCGACGCCGAATATCACCTTGCCCAGCCAGCCGCCGAGCAGGCCGCCCGCAATGCCGATGAGGATCGTCACGATGATGCCCCCCGGGTCCTTGCCCGGCATCAGTGCCTTGGCGATGAGGCCCGCGAACAGTCCGATCAGAATCCATGCGATGACGCCCATGCGCTTCTCCTACCTCGATGAGTCTCGACGAGTGCAGCCGGTGACGTCACTCGTCTTCACCGCGTCGGGGTTTCCAAACACCCGAATCTCCTCGGCATCTCCATCCCCTCGTCATCTCTGCCGCGGACGGCCCCGGCTCCGTGTCGCGCGCACCTGCGGCAGGGACCGGTCCCGGACGCCGCCCGGGACCCCGCACATGGGCCGACCTGCGCGTTGCCCCCGCCCGGCGAGCCCCGCCGAAGTCCGTGCGAGGGCAGGGCCGCCTGCCCAATCGGGCAGTGTCGGCGCGCACCGCCGGATCCCTGAAAGCATCCCGTTGACACCGAAGTTGGTCTAGTCCACCGTGGTGATTTAAGGTCATCCACATGAGTCCGGCGGAGCCCCGCAACCCGGCGCCGACACCGCTCACGACTCACCGACCCCCTCAACTCAACTACTTCACCGCGGCTTTGAGCGAGCCTTGCGGGCATTGCCATGCTCTGGTCCTCGGACGGGCACATGGGTCTGACGATCGATTGGAGACGCCGCGTGCGCAGAACCTGTTCGGCCCTGCCGACCAGCCGCGCCCGTCCCGCCACGATCGCGGCCATGGGCAAGGAGGCCGCGTACGCGGCGGGGAACTGCGGCGCGGAGGTCCGCTCCCCGGTCCCGGCCCCCTCGGGCGACGCCGCCTTCACCGACCGCGCCAGGACCGTCGGCGAGCTCCTCCCCGCACCGGACGCGCACGAGCACGTACCGCTGCCATCGGCCACCGAGAACTCCGGCAGCGACCACTTCGTCCCGTGTGCCGCCCTCGACGCCACCCCGAGCGGCGTCGCGCACGATCGACCCATCGTCAACCACCCTGCACAGAAGCGCCGTTACTGACAACCGCTGTACCGAATCTGACGATCAGACGGAGAACCCCACACCATGCAACGAGTCTGCCTCGCCCTGCCCACCATGCGTTCCTGCCCCGGCACCATCGTGGACCTCGCCGAGGAGGCGGCCTTCGCCGTCGCGAACTTCGGGGTCGAGGTACACATCCTCATCCTCGACACCACCGACTCCACCGACCCCGCCGGATTCGCGAAGAACGCGGACGCCGTGGCCTCGCTGGACCCCGCCCCCGGCGTGTTCGTCCACCACCTCGGCGAGGCGCAGCAGCGGGTGTTCCTGCGTCGGGTGGCGGAGCAGTCCGGCGCCCCCGACCCCGAGTTGCTGCTCGAACTGATGCTCCCGCCGGCCGTCGCCTACGGTTCCTGCGTCAACCGGATCTTCCTGGGCGCGGCCGCCCTCGGATGCACCTCGGCGCACCTGCGCAACGACGACGCCGACTTCCAGGTCCTCGACGGTCAGAAGGTCTTCCCGATCCACCACGAGCTGCTCTCGATCGGCAAGCCGGCCGGCGAGGCGGTGGCCGGCGTGACCCGCTCCGAGCTCGACCCGGCCGACGCCGACAAGCCGGTGCTGCTGGTCAGCGGCTCCTTCACCGGCGAACTCAACGTGGACATCGGCGAGATCCGCGAGATCGACCCGGACATCTACCGCGACGTGGTGCGCCTGTGGACCCCGCCGGTGTGGCCGGACGAGGACAGGGACGCGATGGTGGACGTCTCCTTCAGGGGCACCGGCACCGAGCCGTTCAGCGCCGACGACTCCGTCCTCGGCGTGCCCGACATCTGGAACGTCTTCATGTGCAACGTCGCCCTGGACCACCGGGCCTACGAGGTGCTGCCGCTGCTGCCGTCGATCAGGACCCTCGGCTGCGACTACGTCCTGCTGCACGCCCTGGTCCACGCCAAGCTGCCCGGCGTCGTCCACAACCGCCACATCGTCAACTACTACACGCCCGAGCGCCGCATCGGCGACGGCTTCATCTCGTACCAGATGGGGTTCGTCAAGCTCCTGCTCTCGATGCTGTACCTCTACCCGGTCTACGGCGGGATGATCGACCTCGGCCGCGGGCTGCTGGACGAGCGACACGGGCTGAAGATCGAGCCGATCCTCGAACTGGCGCGGGGCAGCGTCGACTGGGACCGGGCCGGGAACGAGCACTGCCTGGACGTCCTGGACCGCTCCTACCGCAAGCTGGGCGGCAAGTACGCCGAGCTCGCGGACGTGGTGGCCGGGCAGCGGCAGCAGCTCCTGGACGACGCCCAGGAGGACGCCGCGCGCTGGGTGGTGCTGGTGGAGGCCTGGGCGGGCATGGCGGCCGCGGCCCACGCGGAGGGCCTCTACCCCGCCGTGGACGGGGCGACCGGGTGACCGAGGACTTCCTGATACGGCAGCTGACCGACGACGACTGGGACGCCGTGGTCGTGCTGGAGCACGACGCCTACGCGGCCGACGGCCTGTCGGAGGGCCGGGAGGCACTGCAGTCCCGTGCTGTCGGCTCGCCGGAGACCTGCTTCGTGCTGGAGCAGCACGGCACCGTCCGCGGCTACCTGCTGAGCCTGCCGTACCCGCCGCTGCGCTGCCCGGACCTCTCCCGGGCGGAGGACGCCGCGTTCGAGTCGGACAACCTGCACGTGCACGACCTGGTGATCGCCGAGGACCTGCGCGGCCGGGAGGTCGCGCTGGGGTTCATGCGGTACTTCCGGGCGCGGGCGGAGGAGATGGGCTTCCAGCAGATCTCGATGGTCGCGGTGCGCGGGGCGGACATCCTGCTGCGGATCATCGGCTACCGCTCGCACCGGGAGGTGGCCGTCCCCGCGTCCTACGGGCGACGCGCGGTCTACATGTCGATGCCGGTGCGCTGACTCCGGGGACACGCGGACGATTCCACACCGCCTTCGGCCCGGACGAACGCGCCCGGCGTGCCGGGCGGCGGAAGCGCCCTGAGCGCCGGGTGCCGGACCGTGATCCCACCGTGGCGCGGGCCTCGGGCCGGCGGCGCCGTGACCGGCCGGGGGCTCCCCGCGATGAGCAGTGCCTCATCGCGGGGAGCCCCCGGTGGCGCCGGTGTCAGGCGCCGAGCCCGGTGGTCAGCCAGTCGTGCACGGCGACGGCGCACTCCTCCGAGCACTCCTCCGAGCACTCCCCCAGGGTGGGGAAGCAGACGATCGCCGCCCCAGCCGCCCCGGCCGCCGCCCCGGCCGGACCCGACGCCGGCGTCACCAGGTCCGACGCCCGCGCGACCGGCGCCGGGTCCTCGAACTTCTCCCTGATCCTGGCGGCCGCGATCAGCAGGTCGAGACCGTTCTCCAACTTCGCGCGCTCGTAGGCCTGGGCGAACATCGAGGCGAGGTAGCCGTCGGAGGCCGGCGCCGAGGCCGGGACCGGACCCGGAGGGACCGCGCGAGCGCCCGCCGAACCGGCCTGCCGCTCCGCGTCCCGACGTGTACCGAGCAGGCGCCAGGGGTGTCGCGTTCCTTCACGACGCCCCGTCCGGCGTGGCGGGCCGGCGCCCCGGCCTGTCCCGGACCGCGCAGCACCGTCGAACCGGTCCGCCGGAGCGGGCCGCAGCCCCTCGGACCCGGACCACTCCCGCACCACACGCCACAATGCACTTCTTCCTTCCCAGGAATCCCGTACATTCACAGTTCGGACGATCAAGCTTCAAATATCGACCACACGTTTCAGACATCGCCCCCTTCGGATGGCCCCGATGCTCTAGATTGACTTTCGGTTCGCACAGCTCGACGCGAAACGGCACACGATGATCTCCAGGTCCGACGCCGTGGACGGCCGGCAGACAGCCGCATCCCGGCGGAAGACGTGGAGGTGATCGATTCTTGGCGCCCGAACCGGGCGTCGGGTGTGAAGAGCAATCGTCGACGGTTTCCCACACGCTTCAGGACTCCGGTGGAATACGCACGCCCGCCGGCAGCCGGGTGGGATGTTCACGTAGCACCGCATGACGTGGTTTGCCATTCGGGGGGAGGCGGGGCCTCCCGAGGGGCGGGATCAGTGCAGCACGGGAGGCGGGGGCTCCCGAGGGGAGGAACAGTGCGGGAGGTGCGAGCCTCCCGGGGGGAGGATCCGTGTATAGCGAACACGTCGAACCCACTGCTGACCTGGATGAGGCCGTGAAGCAGGGGGAAGGTGAATTAGCCAGCCCGTTTCTACCGGCGCGGGGGCGCCGGATGAACGGGAGAATCAGCCGGCCCGAGATCGAATGGGAACAACAGTACCGCCGCGCTGTGATCTTCAGCGATACTGCGGCCACCGCCTTCGTGGTCGCGGGGATAGGCCGCTTCTTCGGGGTTCGTGATGCGGCCAACTGGCACGAGAAATGGGGAATTCTCGCCTTCTTCACCGAGCTGCTGGTGATGGGGTCGCTGGCGATGACCCGGGCGTGGGCTCCGGCCGTACTCGGCCAGGGCGCCGAGGAATTCCGTCGGCTCGGACGATCGCTTTTCACCGCCGCCGTCGTGCTGGCGCTCGGCGGGATCGCCCTCACGTCGCACAACATCAAACTCTGGATCTTCGTCGCGATCCCGGCGATCACGCTCACCACCATGACCGAGCGGTACCTGCTGCGCCTCTGGCTGCACAAGCAGCGCAAGGAGGGGCGGTGCCTGCGCCCGGTGCTCGCTGCCGGGAGCCCGGCCACCGTCAGCGACCTCATCGCCCGGACCCGCAAGTTCCCGCACCTCGGCTGGCGGGTGGAGGCGGTGTGCACGCCGTACGCCCTCGGTCACAACCGTGACCGGCTGGACGAGGTGCCGGTCGTCGGCCGGCTGACGGACGTCGCCAACCACGTCCGCCGCGACGGCTACCGGGTCGTCGCGGTCACACCGGACCCGCACTGGTCACCGGACCGGCTGCAGCGGCTGGCCTGGAACCTCGAAGGCGGCGACGCCGAGATGGTCGTGGCCCCCGTCCTGATGGAGGTCGCCGGCCCGCGGCTGCACGTCGACGCGGTGCTCGGGATCCCGATGCTGCGGGTCAGCATGCCGGCCTTCACCGGGGGCCGCCGGGTGGTCAAGGAGGTCGTCGACCGACTGGGTGCGATGTTCCTGCTGATCCTGTTCGCGCCGCTGATGGTGTTCGTCGCGCTGCTGGTGCTGGCGGACAGCCGGGGCGGGGTCTTCTACCGGCAGCACCGGGTCGGCAAGGACGGCCGGGAGTTCACCCTGATCAAGTTCCGCACCATGGTCGCCGGGGCCGACCGGGCGCGGGCCGAGCTGGCCGACCGCAACGAGGGCGCCGGCCTGTTGTTCAAGCTCCGCCGGGATCCGCGGGTGACGCGGATCGGAGGGGTGCTGCGCCGGTACTCGGTCGACGAGCTCCCGCAGCTCCTGAACGTGGTCACCGGCTCGATGTCGCTGGTCGGTCCGCGGCCTCCGCTACCGGAGGAGTCCGCCGCGTACGGGCCGGACATCCGGCGGCGGTTGCTCGTCAAGCCCGGGCTCACGGGTCTGTGGCAGATCAGCGGGCGCAGCGACCTGCCGTGGGAGGAGGCGGTCCGGCTGGACCTGCGGTACGTGGAGGACTGGTCGCTCGCCCTGGACGCGGTGATTCTGTGGAAGACGCTGCGTGCGGTGCTCCAGGGGCAGGGGGCCTACTGATGGGTGGGGGGCGTCGACCGATCGACGCGCGGACGGCCGGCCACAAGGGCCTGCCCGAGGGGAGGAACGAGTCATGAGGGTCAGTGTCCTGGGGCTCGGCTACGTGGGCTGTGTGTCGGCCGCATGCCTGGCCAGCCTGGGTCACGAGGTCATCGGGGTGGACGTGAACCAGGTGAAGGTCGACCTGGTGAACGAGGGCAAGGCCCCGGTGGTCGAGGAGCGGATCGGCGAGCTCATCGCCGAGGTCGTGCGGACGGGAGCGTTGCGCGCCACCGCCGACGTCCGCGAGGCGATCATGGGCAGCGACGTGTCGCTGGTGTGCGTGGGCACGCCGTCGGAGCCCAACGGCAGCCTGTGCACCACCTATCTGGAGCGGGTCACCGAGCAGATCGGTGCCGCGGTGGCCGAGCGGGGCGGGCGGCAGACCGTCGTGTTCCGCAGCACCATGCTCCCGGGCACCTGTCTGAACCTGCTGGTGCCGATCCTGGAGAAGTACGCAGGCGGCACGGCCGGGGTGGACTTCGGGGTCGCGGTCAACCCGGAGTTCCTGCGCGAGGGCACGAGCGTGCGGGACTTCTTCGACCCGCCCAAGACCGTCATCGGCGAGCTGGACCCGGCGAGCGGCGACGTGGTCGCGTCGCTGTACGACGGTCTGCCCGGCGAGGTGTTCCGGGTGCCGGTCCCGACGGCCGAGGCCATCAAGTACGCGGACAACGCGTTCCACGGCCTCAAGATCGGCTTCGCGAACGAGCTGGGTGCGGTGTGCCGGGCGCTCGGGGTGGACTCGCACCAGGTGATCGACGTGTTCCTGGCCGACCGCAAGCTGAACATCAGCCCCGCCTACCTGCGGCCCGGCTTCGCCTTCGGCGGCTCCTGCCTGCCCAAGGACCTGCGCAGCCTGGTCCACGCGGCGCGGCAGGCCGACGTCGCGGTGCCCATCCTCTCCCACGTGCTGCCCTCCAACCACGAACACCTGCAGCGCGCGGTGGAGTTGGTCGAGCGTACCGGCAGGCGCCGGGTGGGCCTGTTCGGCCTGTCCTTCAAGCCCGGTACCGACGACCTCCGCGAGAGCCCGCTCGTCGAGCTGGCGGAGCGGCTCTTCGGCAAGGGCTACGACCTGCGGATCTACGACCCCAACGTGAACCTCTCACGGCTGCTCGGCGCGAACCGCGAGTACATCGAGACCAGGCTGCCGCACCTCGCGCAGCTGCTCGCGGAGTCCGTCGACGAGGTGCTCGACCATGCCGAGGTGTGCGTGGTCGGGACCAGGGACCCGGACGTGCTGTCGGCGTTGCCCCACGGTGACGGCCCGGTGATCGTCGACCTCGTCCACCTTCCCGACGCCGAGGCGCGCCGGACCGAGCCGGGGTACGTGGGCCTTGCCTGGTGACGCAACGGGCGGCGACGGGCGGGGCCGTCGCGCGCTGGTCCTGGTGGAGAACCTGTCGGTGCCGTTCGACCGGCGGGTGTGGCAGGAGTGCACGACGCTCCGTGACGCGGGCTGGACGGTCGACGTCATCTGCCCGCAGGGGAGCAAGCGCGACACGGAGCCGGAGGCGGTGATCGACGGGGTGCGGATCCACCGGTACCCGTTGCGCGCGGCCACCGGGGGGCCGGCCGGCTACCTGCGGGAGTACGGATCGGCGTTGTGGCACACGGCCCGGCTGGCCCGCAGGGTCGGCCCGGTCGACGTGGTGCACGCCTGCAATCCGCCCGACCTGCTGTTCCTGCCGGCCCTGTGGCTGAAGCGGCGCGGTGCCCGGTTCGTGTTCGACCAGCACGACCTGGTGCCCGAGCTGTACCTCTCCCGGTTCGACCGCGGTGAGGATCTGCTCTACCGCGGCGTGTGCGCGCTGGAACGGCTGACCTACCGGGCCGCGGACATCGTGCTCGCCACGAACGAGAGCTACCGGGACGTCGCGCTGAGCCGTGGCGGCCGGCGCCCGGACGACGTGTTCGTGGTGCGCAGCGCGCCCGACACCGGGCGGTTCCGGCCGGTGCCGCCCGAGCCGGAGCTGAAGCGCGGCAAGCCCCATCTGCTGTGCTACCTGGGCGTGATGGGGCCGCAGGACGGCGTCGACTACGCCCTGCGGGCCCTCGCGAAGCTGCGCGACGAGTGCGGGCGGACCGACTGGCACGCGGTGTTCGTCGGCGGGGGCGACACCTTCGACGCGATGGTGGAGCTGTCCCGGCAGCTCGGGCTGTCGGAGCAGGTGGAGTTCACCGGGCGCGTCCCGGACGCCGACCTGGTGCGGTACCTGTCCACCGCGGACGTGTGCCTCTCCCCCGACCCGCGCAATCCGCTCAACGACGTGTCGACCATGAACAAGGTCCTGGAGTACATGGTGATGGGCCGGCCGATCGTCTCGTTCGACCTCCGCGAGGCGCGGGTCTCCGCGGGTGACGCCGCCGTCTACGCGCCGGCCAACGACGAGGCCCGGTTCGCCGAACTCGTGGCGCAGTTGCTGGACGATCCGGAGAAGCGGGCCCTGATGGGCAAGGTCGGCCAGGAGCGGATCAACGGGCCGCTCGCCTGGCGGAACTCCCAGCGTTCGCTGCTCGCCGCCTACGCCGCCGCCTGCCGTGGCCGCGCCCCGGTGTCGGCGGGCGGCCGGGGCCGGGCCGGGAAGAGGCCGCTCCGTTGAGCGACGAAGCGATACGTCTGGTCACGGTCGGTCGGATCTTCCGTCGGCGGTGGCGGCTCCTCGCCGTCCTCGCCGTGGTGGGTGCGCTCGTCGGCTACGGCGGTTCCCTGCTGTTCCCGCCGCGCTACACGACGTCGGCGTCGGTCCTGCTGCCGGGGGCGTGGCAGGAGCGCGAGCTGATGACCCAGGCGCAGATCGCGACCAGTTCGGTGGTGCTCGACCGGGTGGCCGCCGAGCTCGGCCGAACCGGTGCCGGCACCGGGGCCGCGACCGGCACCAGCACGAGCACCGACGAGCTGCGGGGCCGGGTGAGCGCCACGGCCGCGGACGGGAACATCATCAAGATCTCGGGGACGGGTGACACCCCGGAGCAGGCGCAGCAGCTCTCCGACCAGGTGGCCCAGCAGTTCGTCGCGTTCGCCGCACGGATCTCGGGCTCGGGCGAGGGCACCGAGCCCGAGGCGACGCAGCCCCAGGCCCTGCGGCAGATGGTGGCGCAGGCCAGCCGCCGCATCACCGACCTGGCGGACGCGGCCGATCCGGGGCAGACCGTGGAGAGCGTGCAGACCCGCACCGAGCTCGCGAAGCTGCGCACCACGCTGCAGGAGGCCGTCAACAAGCTGGACCAGGTCGACCCGGCGGCCGGCAAGGCCACCATGGTCGTCATGGGGGCGGCGGCCCGGCCGACCTCCGAGGCGCCGCCGACGGGGATGCAGCTCGTCGTGGCCGGGGCGTTGTCGGCGGTGCTGATCGCGGTCATCGGCCATCTCGCCTCCGCGCGGGTGAGTCGGCGCCTGCGCGGCGGGCCGGAGATCGCCACGGCGCTGGGTTCGACGCTCCTCGGCACCGTCGACGTGCCCGGTGGGCGGCCCGTGCAGCGGTCGAAGGGCCGTGGCCCGCGGGCCCTGGTCCGCCGGCTGCTGGACATCGACGTCCGGTGGGACCTGCCGACCCCGCACGCCTCCGGCGACGAGGCGGGCCGGCAGGTCCGCTACCGGCGGGTGTGCGCCCGCCTGCGCGACCAACTGCCCGCCCCCCAGCGGCTGCTGGTCGTCGTCCCGGAGGGTGACGAGACGGCCCGGCTGGCCGCCGGGCAGCTCGCCGCCGAGGCGGGGAGCGAGCCGCTGCTCCGGGTCGTCGGGGTCCCGATGTCACGGCCGCTGGTGCCGGACCGTGACGACGAGTCCGGTGCCCTGGTCGTGCTCAGCGCGGGCACCTGGACCGACGTGGAGCTCGCCGGCATCGTCGAGGCGTGTGCGGACGCCGAGCACGAGATCGTCGGCATCGTCGTCGCCGCCGCGGTCCGGGCCCGTCCCGAGCGGTCCGCCGGCCGTCGCGCGGGCGGCGCCGAACCGGCGCTCGCGGTCGGCCACGACACGGGGAGTGGCTCGGGGTGACGACGAGCATGACATCGGAGTCGGCGGCCACCCCTCCTCTGGTGGACCTGCAGTCGCTGGTGGTCGCGGTGCGCAGGCGGCGGCGCTTCTGGTGCCTCCTGGCGCTGCTGGGGCTGTTGGCCGGTTCGGCTGCGGCGGTGCTGCGGCCGGCGCCGCCGAGCGCGGTGACCACGGTGCTGGTCTCGCACCAGGCGGACCAGCCGAACGACCCCGGAACGCTGATCCGTACCGACGCGGCCCTGCTGCAGACCGTGGGGATCGCCGGTGCGGCCCTGAAGGCCGTCGGCTCCTCGGAGCTGCCGGAGGACTTCCTGCTGGAGTACGGGGCCGTCGGCCTGACCAACAACCTGTTGCAGATCACGGTGACGGGCAGCAGCGAGGAGGAGGCGGTGGCGCGGGCCAAGGCGCTCGCGGACGCGTTCGTCGCGGACCACGTGCGGCGGATCAAGGAGACCGCGGACGCGGAGGCCAAGTCCCTGCTCGACCAGCGCGACCGGATGCAGCAGGAGCTCACCCAGGTCAACAAGGAGATCGGGGACGCACCGCAGCAGGGCGGGCCGAAGGCGTCGGCGTCCGCGAAGCTGGAGGCGCTGTACGCCAGCCGGGCCGAACTCACCTCGCGGATCGCCGACTTCGGCCGGCGCGCCGCCGAGGCGCACGTCGGCACGCCCCGGCTCGTCGCCGGTACGCAGATCGTGGACGCCCCGCACCCGGTGCGGCAGTCCCTGGTCGTGACCGCCGCCACCGACGCCGCGATCGGGCTCGTCCTCGGTCTGGTCGTCGGACTCACGGTGGCCGCGATCGGCTCGGTGGTGGCGGACCGCCCCGTGCTGCGCCGGGACATCGCGGCGAACCTCGGGGCCTCGGTCATCGCGGAGCTGCGCCCGGTGCCCCGCCGGCCGGTCGGCCGGTGGCAGCTCGCCCGGACCCGGGCGGCACGGGCCAGGCTCACCACGACCCTGTTCCGCACCGTGCGCGGCTCCGCGGACGCGGTGTCGCTGCTGGACCTCGGCTGTGCGCGCACGACGAGCGCGATCGCCCTGGACCTCGCCGGGGCCCTGGCGGAGGAGGGGCCGGTGACCGTCGTCGACGGTCTGCCCGGCCCGCAGCTCGCCAGGCGCCGGCCGAAGCAGGGCGACCCGACCGTGGTCCGCGGCGAGCGGGCCGCGGACGTGCCGTCCCAGGAGCGCCTGGTCGGCGTCGGCTCGGTGGCGCCCGGTACGGCGTGGACCGACCTGCGGTACCTCGGCACGCGGACCGTACTCGTGGTGCGGGCCGGGCACGGGAGCGCCGCGTGGCTGCACACCGTGGCGCGGCAACTCGCCGACCAGCGCATTCCGGTGATCGGTGTGGTGCTGGTCGACCCGGATCCGCGCGACCGGACCGACGGCACGCTGTGGGAGGGGCCGCACACCGCGACGCGCGGCCGGTACGAGCGGCCGGCCCGGCACAACGGCACGGGCCGGCGGCGGGCGGGGCTGACGACGATGTGGACCGCAAGGGTCCCGGACAGCGACCAGGAGGTGCGGTAGGACATGTGTGGCATCGCGGGTACGTACCGATGGCCGGACGGGAAGGTCGTGACCGACCTGCTCACCGAGACCCTCGCCCACCGCGGTCCCGACGGGGCGGGCCGCTACAGCCACCCCCTCGGTGCCGGCGAGGTGCACCTGGGGCACCGCAGGCTGGCCATCGTCGACCTGTCGGAGACCGGCGCCCAGCCGATGGTCTCGGACGGCCTCGTCCTGACCTACAACGGCGAGCTGTACAACGCGCCCGAGCTGCGCGCCGAACTGGCGGCCGCCGGGGTGCGGTTCCGCGGCACCTCCGACACCGAGGTGCTGCTGGAGGCCTGGCGGCGCTGGGGCACGGACTGCCTGCCCCGGCTGCGCGGCATGTTCGCGTTCGGGGTCTTCGACGAGCGGACCGGCGAGCTGGTGCTCGCCCGCGACCAGCTCGGCATCAAGCCGCTGTTCCTGGTGCGGCGCGGCGAGGGGCTGATGTTCGCCTCCGAGCTCAAGGCGCTGGCCGCCGCCGCCGGCGGGTCGCTGGAGGTGGACCCCGGGGCGCTGGTGGCCTCACTGCTGTACTACTGGGTGCCGGACTCACGGTGCGCGTTCCGCGAGGCGGAGAAGCTGCCGCCGGGGAGCTGGCTCCGGTGCCGGCCCGACGGCCGGGTGGACCGCGGCCGGTTCTGGCACCTGAGGGACGTCGCCGCGGAGGGCCGGGAGCGGGCCCTCGGCGGCGAACGGCCGGACCTCGCCGCCATCGTCGAGGAGTCGACCCGGCGTCACCTGCTCTCGGACGTGCCCGTGGCGACCTTCCTCTCCGGCGGGCTGGACTCCAGCTACCTGACCGCGCTGGCGGCCCGGGACCGGCCCGGGATCTCCGCCTACACGATCGGGTTCCGCGCCGAGGACGCCAGGTTCGAGGCGATGCCGGACGACCTCCGCTACGCCCGGCAGGTGGCCGAGCAGTTCGGCGTCGACCTGCACGAGATCGAGATCGCTCCGGACGTGCTCGACCTGCTGCCGCGGATGACGTACCACCTGGACGAGCCGATCGGCGACCCCGCCGCGATCAACACCTTCCTGATCTGCTCGGCCGCCCGGGAGGCCGGGGTCAAGGTGATGCTCTCGGGGATGGGGGCCGACGAGCTGTTCGCCGGCTACCGCAAGCACCTGGCCAACCAGCTCGCGCTGCGCTACCAGCGCGTGCCGCGGCCCCTGCGGCGCGGCCTGTCCGCGGCCGTGGACCGGCTGCCGGTCGCCACGGCCAACCGGGGGCTGCGGTCGGTGCGGTTCGCGAAGCGGTTCCTCTCCTTCGCCGACCTGCCGGAGGAGACCGCGTTCCGGCGCAGCTACACCATGTACGACCGGGCCGAGCTGCTGGCCCTGGTCGATCCGGACCTGGCCGGGACCGTCGACGACGTGCTGACCGAGCACGCGGACACCTACCAGGACAACGACCTCGACGACTTCGTCAACCGGATGTGCCTGGGGGACGCCCGGATGTTCCTGCCGGGCCTGAACCTCGCGTACACGGACCGGTCGAGCATGGCCGCGTCGACCGAGGTGCGGGTGCCGTACGTGGACGTCGAGGTGGTGAGGGCGGCGTTCGCCGTGCCCGGCGACCGCAAGATCGTCGGGCGGCAGGGGAAGGCCGTCCTGAAGGAGGCGGCCTCCTCGGTCCTGCCCCGGGAGATCGTGTACCGGCCCAAGGGCCTGTTCAGCGCCCCGCTGCGGGCCTGGATGAGCCGGGACCTGGCACCGCTGGTGCGCGAGGTGGTGAACGACGGCGTGCTCGTCAGTTCCGGGTTCCTGCGCCGGGACGCGCTGGCGCGGCTCGTCGCCGCGGACGCCGCCGGGCAGCAGGACTACTCCAAGCACCTGTGGCACGTGCTGACCCTGGAGTACTGGTACCGCGGTGCGACCTCCGGCTCCGGCCACAGCACTCACGCGACGACGTAGAGCTGCTCATCCGACTCACGCGACTCACTTGACGGCGTAGGAACAAGGGGACTTCCGGTGAAACAGGTCGTGCAGAACTACAAGAGCGGTGAGCTGGCGGTGCTCGACGTGCCGGTGCCGGGGTGCAAGCCCGGCGGCGTGCTGGTCCGCAGCGCCTTCTCGCTGATATCCACCGGGACCGAGCTCATGAAGGTGTCCGAGGCCGGCATGTCGATGCTGGGCAAGGCCCGCTCCCGTCCGGACCAGGTGGCCAAGGTCATGCAGAGCGTGGCCACCAACGGACTGCCCGCCACCTACCGCAAGGTGATGGGGAAGCTGGACTCCTACACGCCGCTGGGCTACTCGCTGTGCGGGGTGGTCGAGCAGGTCGGCGCCGGGATCGACGACGTGGCGGTCGGCGACCTCGTGTCCTGCGCCGGCAACGAGCACGCGCTGCACGCCGAGCTGAACTGGGTGCCGAAGAACCTCTACGCCCGGGTGCCCGACGGCCTCGCGCCCCGGCACGCGGCGTTCGGCACCGTCGGGTCGATCGCCCTGCAGGGCGTGCGGCAGGGCGAGCCGCAGCTCGGCGAGGCGGCGCTGGTCATCGGCCTCGGGCTGATCGGGCAGCTGGTGGTGCAGCTCCTCACCGCCTCGGGGGTCCGCGTCGTCGGGGCCGACCCCGACCCGGTGCGCTGCGAGCTCGCCGAGCGCCTGGGCGCCGTGGCCGCCGGCGATCCCGGGTCCGCGGCCGTGGAGGCCGCCGTCGCCGAGCTCACCGACGGCCACGGGGTCGACCAGGTGTACCTGGCCGCCGGCGGCGGCAGCAACCAGCCCGTCGAGCTGGCCGCCCGGCTGGCCCGGGACCGCGGCCGGGTCGTCGACATCGGCAAGTGCCGGCTGGACCTGCCCTGGAACGCGTACTACGAGAAGGAGCTCGACGTCCGGTTCTCCCGCTCGTACGGGCCCGGGCGCTACGACCCGGGGTACGAGCTGGAGGGGCGGGACTACCCGATCGGCTACGTGCGCTGGACCGAGCGCCGCAACCTGGCGTGCTTCCTCGACCTCGTCGCCCGCGGCCGCGTCGACGTCGAGCCGCTGATCTCCCACGTGGCCGACTTCGACGACGCCGTCGAGACGTACCAGCGGCTGAAGGACGGCGAGTTGAAGGCCGTGGCCGTGCTGTTCCGGTACCCCGGCCCCGCGGCGGAGGAGAAGCCGCCGGCCCCCTCGGTGGCGGTGCCCGCGGTGCCCGCGGTGCGCCGCGGCGGCGGGGTGTCCGCCCCGGCCCGGTCCGCCGGGGCGCCGGTGCGGCTGGCGTTCGTCGGCGCGGGGAACTACGCGACGTCGATGATCCTGCCGCACCTGTCGCAGCGCGACGGCGTCACGCTGTCCACGGTCGTCACCACGACGGCGCTGTCGGCGGCGAACGCGCAGCGGAAGTTCGGCTTCGCCAAGGCGACCACCGACCTCGACGCCGTGCTGGACGACCCGGCCGTCGACGCGGTGTTCGTGGTCACCCGGCACAGCTCCCACGCCGACCTGACCCGCAGGGCGCTGCTCGCCGGCAAGACGGTGTTCGTGGAGAAGCCCCTGGCCCTCACCGAGGACGAACTGGCGGGCGTGCTCGCGGCGGTGGAGGAGTCCGGCAACGACCGGATCCAGGTGGGCTTCAACCGCCGGTTCGCGCCGCTGCTGCGGGAGGCCAGGAACCGGTTCGGCGCGCGGACCGGTCCGGCGAGCCTGCGCTACCTGGTCAACGCGGGCCGGCTCCAGCAGGGCAGCTGGTACCTCCGGCAGGACTCCGAGGGCTCGCGGTTCGCCGGCGAGGGCGGGCACTTCATCGACACCGCGAGCTGGCTGCTGGACGCCGACCCGGTCTCGGTGTACGCGGCCGCCCCGGCCGGCAACGAGGACCTCCAGGTCGTGCTGCGCTACCCGGACGGCTCCACCGCCACCATCAGCTACGTCACCACCGGCGCGTCCGGCTTCCCCAAGGAGACGCTGGACCTCGTCGCGGACGGCAAGGTGCTGAAGCTCGACGACTTCGTCCGCGCCTCGGTGTACGGCCGCAAGCGGTGGGTCAGCTCGCGGCTGCCCAAGGCCCGGGACAAGGGCCAGGCCGCCGAACTGGCCGCGTTCGTCGCGGCCGTGCGGACCGGCGGGCCGATGCCGGTGCCGCTGGAGTCGCTGGTCGCCACCACGGCGGCCACCCTCGCCGTGCAGGCCGGCCTGGTCGGCGGCGCGCCGGTGACCCTGGCGAGGGCGCGATGACCATGGGCACGGGCTGGTACCTGCGGCGGCTGTCCCGGATGGGGCCGCAGGAGATCGGCGGCCGGGTGGGCGACGCGGTGCGCCGGCGGCGGTGGCGGTCGGCGCCGCGGGACTGCCCGCCCGTCACGGGTGCCCGGTTCACCGCCGTGCTGCCCGCCGGGGCGGTCGCCGCGGTGCCGCCGGACGCCGCGAAGCGCCTCGTCGCCGAGGCGGACCGCCTGCTGGACGGGCACGCGGAGTTCTTCGGGGTGGACCGTGACGACCTGGTGGCGCCCGACTGGTGGCGCGACCCGAAGACGGGGCGGCGGGCGCCGTCCGGCTACGCCTTCGACGTGCCGTACCGGAGCGAGGACGCGGTCGGGGACGTCAAGCAGATCTGGGAGCTGTCCCGGCACCAGTACCTGACCGTGCTGGCCGCCGCCTACGCGGTCACCGGGGACGAGCGGTACGCCGAGCGCGTGGCCGAGCACCTGCGGTCGTGGTGGGCGGCCAACCCGCCGCTGCGCGGCGTGCACTGGATCAGCGGGATCGAGCTGGGCATCCGGCTGCTGTCCTGGGTGTGGGTGCGCCGGCTGCTCGACGGCTGGCCGGGCGCGGCCGGGCTGTTCGAGGACAACCCGGTGGCGCTGAAGCAGATCTGGCACCACCAGCGCTGGCTGGCCGCCTTCCCCAGCCGGGGGTCGTCGGCGAACAACCACGTCATCGCCGAGGCCGCCGGGCAGTTCGCCGCGGCCTGCGCGTTCGGGTGGTTCCCCTCGTCGGCGCGCTGGCGGTCCGCCGCGCTGCGGTCGCTGGAGCGGCACCTGCGCGGCAACACCTTCGTCTCCGGCCTCAACCGCGAACTGGCCACCGAGTACCACGGGCTCGTCCTGGAGCTCGGTCTGGCCGCGGTGGCCGAGGCGGACGCCGCCGCCGTGCCGGTCCCCGCGTCCGTGCGGCTCGTCCTGCTGCGGATGACCGACGCGCTCGCGGCCGTCGTGGACAACCGGTTGCGGCCCCCGCGCCAGGGGGACGCGGACGACGGGCACGGACTGGTCCTGGACGGCGCGGGCACCGACCGCTGGGGCTCGCTGCTGGCGACCGGGGACGCCGTGTTCGGCCGGCTCCCCTGGTGGCCCGCGGTGACCGGCACCGATGTGCGCACCCCGCTGCTGACCGCGTTCGTCCGGCCGTACGCGCGGAACGGGACCGTGGCCCGCCCGGCCGACCGGCCGTCCCACTTCGCCGACGCGGGCCTGACCGTCCTGCGCGGTCCGGAGGAGATCTGGTGCCGCTGCGACGGCGGTCCGCACGGGTTCCTGTCCATCGCCGCGCACGCCCACGCGGACGCGCTGTCCGTGGAGGTCCGGCACGACGGGGTCGACGTGCTCGCCGACCCGGGGACGTTCTGCTACCACGGGCAGCCCGAGTGGCGGCAGTACTTCCGGTCGACCCTGGGCCACAACACCCTGCAGCTGGACGGCGGTGACCAGTCCGTCTCCGGCGGCCCGTTCCTGTGGACCCGGCACGCCCGCACCCGCGTCCTGGTCGCGGACACCTCCGGCGACGGCGTGGCCCGCTGGAGCGCCGAACACGACGGCTACCAGCAGTCGGTGCACCGCCGCCGGGTGGAGCTGACCGCCGCGACCCGGGAGCTGCGGATCGTCGACGAGGTGCGCGGACCGCGCGGGGCCGTGCGCCTGGCGTTCCACCTCGGCCCGGCGGTCACCGCGGACCTGACGGGGCACCGGGCGGTGCTGACCTGGACCCGGGGCGGCGAGGACCGCTCCGCGGTGCTCGACCTGCCGGGGCAGCTGTCCTGGTCGGCGCACCGCGGCGAGACCGACCCGCCGCTGGGCTGGTACTCCGCCGGCTTCGGACGCAAGGAACCCGCCACCACGCTGGTCGGCACCGGCTTCACCGACGGCACGCAGGGGTTCACCACCGTGCTCGGCTTCCGCGGCTAGGGGGGCGCGTGGGGATCAGGAGACGGTACCGGGGGGCGTCGTCGGCGGCGGCGCTCACGCTCGCCCTGCTGCTGCTGGCGACCGGCTGTACGAGCGCGTCGGACGCCCCGGCGGAGGCGACCGCCGCGCCGTCCGGGCCGGTGGCCGTGGCCCGGGTGTGCGCCGCCCCCGCGCCGGGGCCGGCGACGGCGCCGGCGGGCGCGGTGACGGTCGACCCCGCGGTGGTCGACGACCTGGCGGTGAAGACCAGGGACAACCCCCCGCGCACCACGTTCTGGCTCCGCCCGGGCACCCACACCCTCGAACCGGACCGCTACGCCCAGGTGATGGCCAAGGAGGGGAACACCTACCTCGGCGCGCCGGGCGCGGTGCTCGACGGCCGGAGGACCAACAACTACGCGTTCAGCGGTACCGCCCCCGACGTCACCATCCGCCACCTGACCGTGCAGGGCTTCGTCGCGCCGCACGACGAGGGCGTGGTCAACCACGACATGGCCGACGGGTGGGTGATCGAGCACGCGACGATCCAGGACAACTCCGGCGCCGGGCTGATGGCCGGTGCCCGCCAGCAGGTCCGCGCCAGCTGCCTGCGCAACAACGGGCAGTACGGCATGAACGCCTACAAGACCGGCGACTCCATCAAGGGCCTGCTGGTCGAGGGCAACGAGATCGTGGGCAACAACACCGACGACTGGGAGCGGCGGCAGCCGGGCTGCGGCTGCACCGGGGGCATCAAGTTCTGGGCCGTCGACGGCGCCGACGTCCGCGGCAACTGGGTGCACGACAACCGCGGCGCCGGGCTGTGGGCGGACAACAACAACAACGACTTCCTCGTCGAGGACAACGTGCTGGAGGCCAACGACGGCACCGCGCTGATGTACGAGACCAGCTACAACGCGATCATCAGGAACAACACGATCCGGCGCAACAACTGGGTCGAGGGCCGCCGGCACGCCGCCGCCGGCGACAACTTCCCGTACGCGGCGGTCTACGTGTCGGAGGCCGGCGGCGAACCCCGGATCCCGGCCCGCACCGACAGGATCGACATCTACCGGAACGTGCTGGAGGACAACTGGTCCGGCATCACCCTGTGGGAGAACGCCGACCGGTTCTGCAACAGCCCGGCCAACACCTCGACCGGCTACTGCACGTTGCTGGTGAAGGACACCCGGCAGTGCGCGAAGCCGGCGATCGACACCGCACCG
This sequence comes from Kitasatospora sp. NPDC002965, assembly GCF_040611255.1. Taxonomy (NCBI): domain Bacteria; kingdom Bacillati; phylum Actinomycetota; class Actinomycetes; order Kitasatosporales; family Streptomycetaceae; genus Kitasatospora; species Kitasatospora sp. NPDC002965. Next base: position 91,857 of record NZ_JBEXNT010000016.1, read on the forward strand.
CTCTACGCCGACTGCCGGTGGAAGACCCAGCGGGTGGACATCCACGACAACCGCTTCGCCCTCGACACGTCCGTCGTCAGGTGCGCGGTGGAGTGCGCCCGCATGGCGGTGCTCTCCAACTACGGCACCTACCCGGACTGGTCGCCGTACCAGGGCAAGCGGGTGTCCCGGGCGATCACCCTCGAACAGGACAACCGCTGGCACGACAACGCCTACCGCGGACCGTGGAGCTTCGTCATCGACGACCCGGACCGCAAGCTCGACGCCGGGCGGTGGCAGGGCACGCCGTACCAGCAGGACCAGGGCAGCACCTTCGCCCCGCAGGCCGGTGGTTGAGGTGGCCGGGGAACCGATGCGCGGCGGGCCCACGGGCGGCCGGCCGGCGGGCGGACCGGGCACGGCGGTCCCCCGGCCCGGCGCCGAACGACGCCCCGGCGGCACGCCGAAGGCCGTCTGGATCGTCTGGGCCCTCCTGGGTCTCAACACGCTCGGCTCCGCCGGGGCGAAGACCATCGTGAGGCTGCCCCGCTCCCTCATCCAGATGGCCACCATGGGCGCGCTGGTCTCCGCGTTCGCGCTGGCCCTCGCGCTCAACCTCCGGCTGCGCATCCGCGCCAACGCCTTCCTGTTCCTGCTCAGCCTGCTGCTGGTGCCGAGCCTCATCTCCAGCCTGCACCTGGAGGTCGGGGTCGGCGCGCTGTTCCGCTGCACCCGGCTGGCCCTCTTCGTCGGTACCCTGTGGCTGCTCAGCCGCTGGTGGACCGGCAGCCTGATGCTCGTCCGGACCCACATCCGGATGTACTTCGCGGTGCTCGTGTCGGTGGCCGCCGGCCTGGTCATCTCCCCGGGCACCGCCATGCCCGAGTACTACGGCGGGCGCCTGGTCGGCGCGCTGTGGCCGCTCACCCCGCCGCAGATCGGACAGTACTCCGCGGTGATCATCGGGCTCACCGTGCTGCTCCTGCTGGACCGCCGGACCACCGGGACCGGCGCGGCGGTGGTCATCGTGCCGACGCTCGTCCTGCTCGCGATGACCCACACCCGGACGGCCACGGTCGGCCTGCTCGTCGGGCTGGCGCTGGCGATCGGCTCGCTCGTCCTGACCAGCGCCGCCGCCCGCCGGTTCTTCGCCTGGGCGGTGGTGTGCGCCACGGTGGCCGCGGTGGCGTTCTCCTCCGCGCTGCAGGCGTGGTTCATGCGCGGGCAGAGCAAGGAGAACTTCTCCAACCTCACCGGCCGGGCCAAGGTCTGGGACGCCCTGCTGACGGCGCCCCGGACGCTCCCGGAGCGGGTGTTCGGCACGGGTCTGGGCGACAAGTCGTTCGGCGGGCTGCCCATCGACAACAGCTGGCTGGCCGTCTACAACGAGCAGGGCCAGCTCGGCATCGTCCTCGTGGCGGCGATCCTCCTCTCCCTGGGCGGGATCGCGCTGCTGCGCCCGCCCTCGCTGCCGAGGGCCTGCGCGATCTTCCTCATCAGCTACGTCGCGATGTCGTCGTACACCGAGGCCGGGCTCGGCGACGCCTCGCCCTACCTGCTCCACCTGGCCCTGGCCGCGTCGCTGCTCACGACACCGGCCGCGGCCCCACCCTTGACGGCGCCCGCGGTACCGCGGCGACGCATCCCCCGCTGGGACCGGAACCGGGAGGTGACCTGACCATGCACGTCCTCGTGGTGCACAACCGCTACTCCTCGGCGCAGCCGAGCGGCGAGAACAGGGTCGTCGACGAGGAGGTGGGGCTGCTGCGCGCGGCCGGCCACCGGGTCGACGTGTTCGAGCGGCGCAGCGACGAGATCGCCGCGCGGTCCCTGCTCGGGAAGGCCGCGGTGCCGCTCCTCGTGCCGTGGAACCCGGCGGTCCGCACGGAGCTCTCCGCCCGGCTCCGCACCGATCGGCCGGACGTGGTGCACGTCCACAACGTCTTCCCGCTCCTGTCGCCGGCGGTGGTCGCCGCCTGCGCCGACGCCGGTGTGCCCGTCGTCGCCACCCTGCACAACTACACCCAGGTCTGCCCGCCCGGCACGCTGCACCGGGACGGCGGGGCGTGCACGGAGTGCGTCGGCACGCGGGCCTCGCTGCCCGCCGTCCGGCACGGCTGCTACCGGAACTCCCGGCTCGCGACGGTGCCGCTCGCGGTCAGCCTGGCGGCCAACCGGCGGCGCTGGTGGTCCGGCGTGGAGCGGTTCTTCTGCATCTCCGCGGCGCAGCGCGACATCCTGGTGCGGTCCGGCATGCCGGCCGAACGGCTGGTGGTGAAGCACAACTTCGTGCCCGACCCCGGCACCGGCCGGGCGGACACCGGCGAGCACCTGCTCTTCCTCGGCCGGCTGACGGAGTCCAAGGGCGTGCGGCTGCTCATGGCCGCGTGGGACGCGCTCGCCGCGGAGGGCGGGGTCGGCGTGCCGCTCGTGCTCGCCGGCGCGGGGCCGCTGGAGGCCGAGGTGACGGCGTGGGCGGCGGGCCGGGCCGACGTGCGCTACGCCGGCCTGTACGACCCGGCCCAGTGCCGGCAGGCCGTCGCGCGGTCGGTCGCGGTGGTGGCTCCGTCGATGTCCATGGAGACGTTCGGCCTGGTGGTCGCCGAGGCGATGGCGGCGGGGGTCCCGGCCGTCGCCGCCGGTCACGGCGCCTTCGTCGAGCTCGTGCAGGACGGGCTGACCGGGTTGCTGCACCGGCCGGGGGACGCGGGCTCGCTCGCGTCCTGCCTTCGCCGGGTCACGGCCGATCCGGCCGGCAACCGGGAGATGGGCCGGACGGCCCGGCACCGTTACGACCAGGCGTTCAGTCCGGCGGTCGGACTGGAGCGCCTGGTGGAGGAGTACCGCGCCGCGATCGCGGGGCGGGCCGGCGGCGCGGACGGCGCGCCGCCGGTGGTGAGGACGAACGCTGGCTCGCGGCGGGACACCCGCGCGAGCAGGAAATGGGGGCAGTAGATGACACGATGCCGACTCTGCGGCTCGACGGCGCTGGGGAGCGTCGTCGACCTGGGGGCGACCCCGCCGTGCGAGAGCTTCCTCGCCGCGGACCAGTTGGACCGGCCGGAACCGACGTACCCGCTGCACCTGCGGGTCTGCACGGACTGCTGGCTCGCGCAGATCCCTCCGCTGATCACGCCGGAGGAGACGTTCACGCAGTACGCGTACTTCTCCTCGTACTCGACCTCCTGGGTGGAGCACGCGCGCACCTTCGTCGCCGAGGCCGTGCCGCGGCTGGGCCTCGGCCCCGACTCCTTCGTGGTCGAGGTCGCGAGCAACGACGGGTACCTGCTCCGCCACGTGGTGGACCGGGGCATCCGCTGCCTCGGCGTCGAGCCGTCGGTGAACGTCGGTGCCGCGGCGCGGGACGCGGGCGTGCCCACGCTCACGGAGTTCCTGGACCCGGCCACCGGTGCGGCCGTCCGTGCCGAGCACGGCCCGGCGGACCTGGTCGTCGCCAACAACGTGTACGCGCACATCCCCGACGTGGTCGGGTTCACCCGGGGCCTGCGCGCCCTGGTCGCCGACGACGGCTGGGTCTCCGTCGAGGTGCAGCACCTGCTGACCCTGATCGAGGAGAACCAGTACGACACGATCTACCACGAGCACTTCCAGTACTACACGGTCGCGTCCGCGGCCCGGGCGCTGGAGAGCGGCGGACTCACGCTCGTGGACGTCGAGTTGCTGCCCACGCACGGCGGCTCCATCCGGCTGTGGGCCCGGCCGGCCGAGGTGGCCGGCGAGCCGAGCCGGCGGGTGGCCGACGTGCTGGACCGGGAGAAGGCCGCGGGGCTGCGGGAGCTGTCCGGGTACACCGAGTTCTCCGCCCGGGTGGCGAAGGTGCGCAGGGACCTCCTGCGCTTCCTCGTCGAGGCGGCCGAGCGTGGCGAGACGGTCGTCGGCTACGGCGCCCCGGGCAAGGGCAACACCCTGCTGAACCACTGCGGTATCCGGCCCGACCTGCTCCCGTACACGGTCGACCGGAACCCCTACAAGCACGGCAGGTTCACCCCGGGCACCCGCATCCCGATCCTGCCGCCCGAGCAGATCGCCACCGACCGGCCGGACTACGTCCTCGTCCTCCCGTGGAACCTGCGGGACGAGCTGGTCGAGCAGTTGTCCTTCGTGCACGCCTGGGGCGGCCGGCTGGTCTTCCCCATCCCGGAACTCAGCATTGTCGAGGTCAAGCCGTGAAGGTCGTCCTGTTCTGCGGCGGTTACGGGCTGCGCATGCGCAGCGGAGCCTCCGACGACGTGCCCAAGCCGATGGCGATGGTCGGCCCGCGGCCGCTCATCTGGCACGTGATGCGCTACTACGCGTACTTCGGGCACACCGAGTTCATCCTGTGCCTCGGGTACGGGGCCCACCACATCAAGGACTTCTTCCTCAACTACGAGGAGACGACGTCCAACGACTTCGTGCTGCGGGGCGGGCAGACCGAGCTGCTGTCCACCGACATCGCCTCCTGGACGATCACGTTCGCCCAGACGGGCATCGAGTCGCCGATCGGCGAGCGGCTGCGCCGGGTGCGGCACCACCTGGACGGCGACGAGATGTTCCTCGCCAACTACGCCGACGTGCTCACCGACGCCCCGCTGCCGGAGATGATCGACTCGTTCTCCCGGCGTGACGCCGGTGCGTCGATGATGGTGGTGCCGCCGCAGTCCTCGTTCCACTGCGTGGAGCTGGGCGAGGGCGGCCTGGTGGGGGGCATCACCGCGGTGAGCGAACTGCCGCTGTGGGAGAACGGTGGCTACTTCGTGCTCCGTCAGGAGGTCTTCGACCACATCCCGGAGAACGGGGACCTGGTCGCCGACGGCTGCACCCAACTGGCCAAGCGCGGCCGGCTGGTGGCCCACCAGCACCGCGGCTTCTGGAAGCCGACCGACACGGTGAAGGAGCGGGCCGCGCTGGACCTCGCCTACTCCCGGGGCGACCGCCCGTGGGCCGTGTGGGAGCGGGACGCCGCGGGGGCGGGCGGCGGCGGGACCGGCGGCGGCACCGCCGGCGCGGCGAGGACCGCGTGATCCGGCTCGGGTCCGGGCGCCCGGACCGGGTCGTCGCGGTGGGGGCGCACTGCGACGACATCGCCATCGGCGCCGGCGGCACGCTGCTGACGGTGTGCCGCGCGCGGCCGGGCCTGCGGGTCGACGCGCTGGTGCTCTCCGGCGGTGGCGGCGAGCGGGAGCAGGAGGAACGGGACGCGCTCGCCGCCTTCTGCCCGGACGCCGACCTGCGCCTGACCGTGCTCAAGCTGCCGGACGGCCGGCTGCCCGCGCACTGGGACGAGGCCAAGGCCGCGGTCGAGGAGCTGCGCGGGCGGAGCGAGCCGGACCTGGTCCTCGCACCGCGCACCGAGGACGCGCACCAGGACCACCGCGGCCTGGCGCGGCTGGTGACCACCGCGTTCCGCGACCACCTCGTGCTCGGCTACGAGATCGTCAAGTGGGACGCCGACCTCGGCCGTCCCACGGCCTACCAGCCGCTCTCCCCGGAGGTCGCCGAGGAGAAGGTGCGGCTGCTGCAGGAGCACTACCCGTCGCAACGGCACCGGCCCTGGTACGACCGGGAGGCCTTCCTGGGGCTGGCGCGGATCCGCGGCATCGAATGCCACGAGCGCTACGCCGAGGCGTTCGCCGTCACCAAGCTCACTCTCAATCTGGGGGGATGAACCATGCGCGTACTGCTGACCGGACACCAGGGCTACCTGGGCACCGTGATGGCCCCGGTCCTCGCGGCCGCCGGGCACGACGTCGTCGGGCTGGACGCGGGCCTGTTCGCGGACTCGGTCCTCGGCCCGACGCCCGCCGACCCGCCGGGTCACCGGGTGGACCTGCGTGACGTCACGGCCGACCACGTGGCCGGGGTGGACGCCGTGATCCACCTGGCCGCACTGTCCAACGACCCGCTGGGCTCGCTGGCGCCGGACCTCACCTACGACATCAACCACCACGCCTCCGTGCGGCTGGCCCGGCTGGCCCGCGACGCCGGGGTGCGGCGCTTCCTGTACGCGTCGACCTGCTCGGTCTACGGTGCCGCCGGCGGCGACGACCTGGTCACCGAGGACGCCCCGCTGCGCCCGGTGACCCCGTACGCGGAGTCCAAGGTGCGGGTGGAGGACGACCTGCACGCGCTGGCCGACGACGACTTCAGCCCGGTGTACCTGCGCAACGCCACCGCCTTCGGCTACTCGCCCCGGCTGCGCGCCGACATCGTGCTGAACAACCTGGTGGGCCACGCGCTCCTGTCCGGCGAGGTGCTGGTGCTCTCCGACGGCACGCCCTGGCGCCCGCTGGTGCACGCCGCCGACATCGCGCGGGCCTTCGCGGCCTCGCTGGTGGCGCCGCGGGAGGCGGTGCACGACCGGGCGTTCAACATCGGCAGCGAGACCAACAACGTCACCGTCGCCGAGATCGCCGAACAGGTCGCCGAGGCGGTGTCCGGCGCGAAGGTGGTGATCACCGGGGAGAACGGTGCCGACCCGCGGTCCTACCGGGTGGACTTCTCCCGGTTCCGCGCCGCGCTGCCCGGCTTCGACTGCGAGTGGACGGTGAAGCGGGGGGCGCTCGAACTCGCCGACGCCTACCAGAAGTTCGGTCTGACCCGGGACGACTTCGAGCGACGCTTCACCCGGCTGGCCGTGCTGCGCGCGGCAGCCGACGCCGGCACCGTCGACGACACCCTGCGGTGGCGCCGATGACCACGGCGGGCGACCGGATGCACGCGCTGGTGGAGCGGCTGTACCCGATCTGCCGGAGCATCACCGGCGACGGCGTGCGCGCCACCCTGGACATCGTCGGCGAGTACCTCCCGCTGCAGGTGCACGAGGTACCGACCGGGACACGGGTGCTCGACTGGACGGTGCCGCAGGAGTGGAACATCCGGGACGCGTACATCGCCGACGCCACCGGCCGCCGGGTCGTCGACTTCGCCGCGTCCAACCTGCACGTGCTCGGCTACAGCGTCCCGGTGGCGGCGACCGTGCCGCTCGCCGAGCTGCGCGAACACCTGCACACGCTGCCCGACCACCCGACCTGGGTGCCGTACCGCACCAGCTACTACACGCCGCAATGGGGGTTCTGCCTGGCCCAGGAGACCTTGGACGCGATGCCGGACGGCGAGTACGAGGTGCGCGTCGACTCCACGCTCGCGGACGGCCACCTCACCTACGCCGAGCACGTCGTCCCCGGGCAGGTCACCGACGAGGTGATCGTCTCCTGCCACGTCTGCCACCCGTCGCTGGCGAACGACAACATGGCCGGCGTCGCGGTGGCGATCTTCCTGGCCCGGGAGCTGGCGGAGCGGACGCCGTACTACACCTACCGGTTCATCTTCGCGCCCGGCACCATCGGGGCGATCACCTGGCTGGCCCGCAACGCGGAGCGGGTGGAACGCGTCAAGCACGGGCTGGTGCTGGCCTGCGCCGGCGACCGGGGCAAGCTGACGTACAAGCAGAGCCGGCGCGGCGACGCGGAGATCGACCGGGTCCTGCGGCACGTCCTGGCCGCGACCGAACGACCCCACCAGGTCAACGGGTTCACGCCGTACGGCTACGACGAGCGGCAGTACTGCTCGCCCGGGTTCGACCTCGGCGTGGGCTCGCTCAGCCGGACCCCGTACGCCGGGTACCCCGAGTACCACACCTCGGCGGACAACCCGGACTTCGTCTCCCCGGAGGCGCTGGAGGACACCCTCGCGGTCTGCCGCGAGGCGTTCTCCGTCCTCGACCGCAACCGGCGGTACCTCAACCTCAGCCCGTACGGCGAACCGCACCTGGGCCGGCGCGGGTTGTACGACTCGCTCGGCGGCCGCAGCGACGCCAAGCAGGCCCAGCTGGCCATGCTCTGGGTGCTCAGCCTCTCCGACGGCGAGCAGAGTCTGCTGGACGTCGCCGAGCGGTCCGGGCTGCCGTTCGACACCGTCGCCGCCGCGGCCGACGCCCTGCACGGCGCCGGGCTGATCAAGGCATGACGCCGATGACCGCCGAGGGGACGGAGACGACGGCGCCGCCGGGCCCGCCGGGGCGGGCCGCCGGCCGGGGCATCGCCGGCCGGCTGTCCTGGGGGCTGGCCGACCAGGCGGTCTCCAGCATGACCAACTTCGCGGTGGGCGCCTTCGTGGCCCGCTCGCTGGGGGTGACGGCGTTCGGCGTGTTCAGCCTCGCCTGGCTGACCTACGGCCTGGTGCTCAACGTCGCCCGCGGGCTGGCCACGGACCCGCTCGTGGTGCGGTTCAGCGGCGTACCGGAGGCGGTCTGGCGGGCGGCGGCGGCCCGGTCGTCGGGGACGGCGCTCGTCATCGGCTCCTCCCTCGGCGCCGTGTGCCTGCTCACCGGGCTCGGCCTCGGCGGTCGGATCGGGCCCGCGTTCGTCTGCCTCGGCGCCGCCCTGCCGGCGCTGCTGCTCCAGGACTCCCGGCGGTTCGCGTTCTTCGCCGCCGGCGCGGGGCGGAAGGCGTTCACCAACGACCTGGTGCAGGCCGTCGCGCTCGTCCCGGCCATGGTCGTGGCGGCGCGCGTGAACACCGTGGCCGCCTTCCTGCTGGCCTGGGGCGCCGCCGCCGCGGTGGCCGCCGGGTACGGCTTCCTCCAGTCCGGCATCCGGCCCCGGGTGACCGCGGCCCGCGGGTGGCTCCGCGAGCAACGCGACCTCGGTACCCGGTACCTGGCCGAGAACGTCAGCCTCAGCGCCGCCGGCCAGCTCCGGGCGTACGGGCTGGGCGCGATCGTCGGGGTCGGTGCGGTGGGGACGGTCCGGGGCGCCGAGCTCCTGCTCGGCCCCTTCCTCGCCCTGCTGATGGGGCTGTCCCTGGTCACCGTGGCGGAGGCGGCCCGGGTACTGCGGCAGGCACCGCACCGGCTCGGCGGGTTCTGCCTCCGGCTGGGCGGCGGCCAGGCCGTCGCGGCGCTGCTGTGGGGCGCCGCCCTGCTGCTGATGCCCGACCGGATCGGCGAGCTCGTCCTCGGCGACGTCTGGCACGCGTCCTCCGAGCTCATCGTGCCGGCCACCCTCGGCGTCGCCGGCGCCGGCCTCGGCAGCGGCGCGGCGGCCGGGCTGCGCGCGCTCGCCGCGGCCCGGCGCAGCCTGCGCTGCCAGCTGTTCGCCTCCGCCTGCTACCTCGGCGGCGGGCTCGGCGGAGCCGCCCTGGCCGGCACCGCCGGCTCCGCCTGGGGCGTCGCCACCGCGACCGCCTGCGGCTCGGCCGTGTGGTGGTGGCAGCTGAGGGCCGCCCTGCACGAGCACCACCGAGCCCCCACCCCCGAAGTAGAGGACGACACCCCCGAAGTGAGGACTCCATGACCGCCGTACCCCGGTTGAGTATCGGGCTGCCCGTCTACAACGGTGAGGAGTACCTCGCCGAGTCCCTCGACGCCCTGCTCGGCCAGACCTACGAGGACTTCGAGCTGATCATCTCCGACAACGCCTCGACCGACGCGACGCAGGACATCTGCCGCCGCTACGCCGCGCGGGACTCCCGCATCCGCTACCTCCGGCTGCCCCGGAACATCGGCGCCTCGCCGAACCACAACCACGTGTTCACCGAGTGCCGCGGCGAGCTGTTCAAGTGGGCCTCGCACGACGACCTGTACGCCCGGGACCTGCTGCTGCGCTGCGTGGAGGCGCTGGACGAGCGGCCGGACGTGATCCTCGTGCACGCCGACCAGGCGGTCATCGACGGCGACGGCCGGGTGAAGGTCCCCTACGAGTACGGGCTCGCCACCGCCTCCCCGCACGCGCCGGAGCGCTTCCGCAGCATGCTGTTCGAACCCGGCGGCGACGACTTCTACGGCGTGATCCGGGCCGACGTCCTGCGCCGGGTCAAGCCGCTCGACAGCTACCACCACGCGGACCGCACGTTCGTCGCCGAGATCGGCCTGCGCGGGCGCTTCCACCAGGTGCCGGAGCTGCTGTACTTCCGCCGCGACCACCCCACCCGCGCCGAGCGGGCGAACCCCTCCAAGCGCTCCCGGTGCGTCAACCTGGACCCGCGCCGGGCCGGACCGCTGCACCCGACGCCCCGGCTGCTCGCCGAGTACGTCTGGGGCTTCGTCGCGACGATCCGGCGGGTGCCGCTCTCCCCGGCCGACCGGCGCGCGTGCTACGGCCACCTCGCCGCCTGGGCGACCAGCCGGGCCCGGCCGGGCGCCGGCGAGCGGGTCGAGGACCGCGCCCCGGTCGACCCGGACCGGCTCGCCGTCTCCGTGGACGCCGTCGTCGCCGGCCGCGAGGGGCGGCGGCCATGACGTCCGCGGCCGAAGGCCCGGTGCGGGTCGGGGTGTTCGGGCTGCTCGGCTCCGGCAACCTCGGCAACGACGGGTCGCTGGAGGCCGTGCTCGGGTACCTGCGCGCCGCGCACCCGGACGCGGTCGTGGACGCGCTGTGCGGCGGGCCCGAGGCCGTGACGGCCCGGTTCGGGATCCCCGCGACCAGGCTGCACTGGAACCGCGGCGAGTACCGGACCGCGTCGCGGGCGGGCTCGATCGCGGCGAAGGGCGCGGGCAAACTCGTCGACGCCGTCCGCACCGCCGCCTGGGTGCGCCGGCACGACGTGGTGATCGTGCCGGGCATGGGCGTCCTGGAGGCCACCCTTCCGCTGCGGCCGTGGGGCTTCCCGTACGCGCTGTTCCTGCTCTGCGCGAGCGGCCGGCTGCTGCGCACCCGGGTCGCGCTGGTCAGCGTCGGCGCGGCCGAGATCCGCAGCCGGCCGACCCGGGCCCTGGTGCGCTGGTCGGCGCGGCTGGCCGCGTACCGGTCGTACCGGGACGCCCCGTCGCGCGACGCGATGCGGGCGATGGGCGTGGACACCGGCCGGGACGAGGTCTACCCGGACCTCGCCTTCTCCCTGCCGGCGCCGTCGTCGGCCGCGCCCGACGACGGCGCACCGGGCCCGGTCTGCGTCGGCGTCATGGCCTTCCACGGCGGGAACGACGACCGCGCCCGGGCGGAGGAGATCCACCGGCGCTACCTCGACGGGACGACCCGCTTCGTCCGCGCGCTGGTCGAGGACGGCAGACGGGTCCGGCTGCTCATGGGCGACGACGTCGACAGGCCGGTGGTCGCCGCGATCCTCGACGCGGTGGACTCGCCGCTGCTCACCGCCGCCTCGCCGGCCTCACTGGCCGACCTGATGAGGGAGACGGCCGCCGCCGACACCGTGGTGGCGACCAGGTACCACAACCTGATCTGCGCGCTGAAGGCCGGCACGCCGACGCTCGCCCTGAGCTACGCGGCGAAGAGCGAGGCGCTGATGGCCCGGATGGGGCTCGACGAGTACTGCCACCCGGCCCGCGAGGTCGACGCCGACCGGCTGATCGAGCAGTTCCGGGCGCTGGAGAAGCAGTCGCCGGAGCTGCGGCGGACCCTCGCCGAGCGGAACCTGACCGCCCGCCGGGAACTGGAACAGCAGTTCAGCGCCCTGACGGCGGCCCTCTTCCCGGCGGCCGGCCACGCCCGCTCCCGTTCCGACGCCCCTGACCCGTTCCACGCCGAGAACCACGCCCACGACCAGAACCGTACCCACGCACACGACCACACCCACGACCACGCACCACGGGAGGCTCCATGAAGGCGACCGAAGTCCCGGCGATCGCCGGCGCGTACCTTTTCGAACCGACGCCGTACGCCGACGAACGCGGCTTCTTCTGCCGGACGTTCGACGCCGAGGTGGTCCGCTCGGTCGGCCTCGACCCGGCCGCCTTCGTCCAGCACAGCGTGTCCCGCTCGGTCCGCGGCGTGCTGCGCGGCCTGCACCTGCGCTCCGGCGCCGGTGAGGCCAAGCTGGTGCGCTGCTCCTACGGGAAGGTCTTCGACGTCGTCGTGGACCTGCGCCCGGATTCGCCGACCTACCGCAACCAGGCCTTCTTCGAGCTGAGCGGCGAGACGCAGGTGAGCGTGTACATCCCGGCGGGGTGCGCCCACGGGTTCCAGGCCCTGACCGACACCGCCGACGTCTCGTACCGGATCGACCGCCCGCACGATCCGGCCGAGGACGTGACGATCGCCTTCGACGACGTGGAACTCGCCGTCCCCTGGCCGCTGCCCGCCGTGTCGGTGTCCGAGCGGGACCGGAAGGCGCCGAGCCTCGCCGAGGTCCTGCGGCACGAGGGGCGGTCGGCGTGAGCACCGAGCAGAGCCAGGACGGCCGGGGTGCGCGGGGCTCCTCGGGCCCGCAGGACGCCGACGGGTTCAGCCTGCCGCGGTCGCGGACGGCGAACGAGAGGCTGCACGCCGTGGTCCCCGGGGGCGCGCACACCTACGCCAAGGGCGACGACCAGTACCCCGAGAACCTGGCCCCGGTCATCAGCCACGGCCGCGGTGCCCACGTGTGGGACGTCGACGGCAACCGCTACGTCGAGTACGGCTCCGGCCTGCGGTCGGTCAGCCTCGGCCACGCCCACCCGCGCGTGCTGGAGGCGGTGCGGCGGGAACTCGACCGCGGCAGCAACTTCGTCCGGCCGTCCGTCCTGGAGGTCGAGGCCGCGGAGCACTTCCTGGCCACGGTGCCGACCGCCGAGATGGTGAAGTTCGCGAAGAACGGCTCCGACGCCACCACCGCCGCCGTGCGACTCGCCCGCGCCGTCACCGGGCGCCCGCGGGTGGCCCTCTGCGGCGACCATCCGTTCTTCTCCGTCGACGACTGGTTCATCGGCACCACACCGATGTCCGCCGGTGTCCCGGCCGCGACCACCGAGCTCACCGTGGCGTTCCCCTACGGGGACCTGGCCGCCACGGAGGAGCTGCTCACCCGGTACCCGAACGAGATCGCCTGTCTGATCCTCGAACCCGCCGGCCACACCGAACCGCCGCCCGGGTACCTCGCCGGCCTGCGCGAGCTGGCCGACCGGCACGGCTGCGTCCTGGTCTTCGACGAGATGATCACCGGCTTCCGCTGGTCCGAGGCGGGCGCCCAGGGCCTGTACGGCGTCGTCCCCGACCTCTCCACGTTCGGCAAGGCCCTGGGCAACGGGTTCGCCGTCTCCGCCCTGGCCGGACGCCGCGACCTGATGGAGCGGGGCGGGCTGCGTCACTCCGGCGACCGGGTGTTCCTCCTGTCCACCACGCACGGCGCGGAAACGCACGCGCTGGCCGCCGCGATGGCCGTGCAGACCACCTACGTCGAGGAGGGCATCACCGCTCGGCTGCACGCGCTCGGCGAGCGGTTGGCCGCCGGTGTCCGCGAGGCCGCCGCGGGTGCGGGCGTCGGCGACCACCTCGTCCTCCGGGGCCGGGCCAGCAACCTGGTCTTCGCCACCCTCGACGAGGACCGGCAGCCGTCGCAGCAGTACCGCACCCTGTTCCTGAGCCGGCTCCTCGCGGGCGGGGTGCTGGCGCCGTCGTTCGTGGTGAGCAGCGCGCTCGACGACGCCGACATCGACCGCACCGTCGACGTGGTGGCGGGGGCCTGTGCCGTGTACCGGAAGGCGCTGGACGCCGGCGACCCCACCCCCTGGTTCGCCGGGCGGCCGGTGAAGCCCGTGTTCCGGCGCCTGGTGTGACGGGACGTCACGTCTCGGGCAGCGACGTGACGTGACGTCGGTTCCGCCTCCGCAGGGCGACCTCGGCCACCCGGTCGACCGCCCACGCGGTCGCCGGTACCACCGCCAGCGCGGTGCACCAGCCGCCGAGGGCGTCGGCCGCCGAGCAGGAACCACTGCACCGGAGCGAGGTCCAGCCGGCTGCGCCACAGCAGAGGCAGCATCCCGGCCGCCTTGAGGTGGTGGTTCAGCA